>DAIRTB010000508.1:0-1997 GCA_036804105.1 Bacteroidota bacterium
TGATGAAACAAATTTTATTTGGCGCAGCAATTTTGCTTTTTAGCCAAAACATATCCGCTCAAGTTATTGAACAAGAACAGGAGCAGCATTGCAATAAACATCAACAGGTGAGTGTTTCGAACGCAAACCTTAGAACCAACAATCTTGGTGGCGATAATTATGATTTGCACTTTTACCATATCCGCTTAACGGTTTCGCCCAATACCATTGATTTGGGAGGCAATGTAATTATGGGTGCAAGAGTAGTTTCTGCGCCAATGGATACTTTTTGGTTCGATCTCAACCCAAGTATGCAGATTGATTCTGTTCTAATCGATGGCGTTTCAAGAGCATTTTTAAGAAATGGAATCACCGTTTCAGTTCCACTAGCCAGCCCAAAAGCCATTGGAACCGATGTTTTCGCTAGAATTTACTACGATGGAACCCCAACCTCAACGGGAGGATTTTTCTCTGGAGTTACTACCGCAAACAGTTCAACATGGGGCGTTCGCAGTACTTGGACATTAAGTGAGCCCTTCAATACGCCCACTTGGTTACCTTGCAAACAAGATTTATACGATAAGATTGATTCGGTTTTTTTCGATGCAACCACCTTTGCTCCTAATAAAGTTGGTGCAAATGGATTGTTAATTGGGGTAGACACACTCGGGAATAACCTTACCTATAAATGGAGAACACGTTACAAAACTGCTTTTTATCTGATTGCATTTTCGGTTTCGAAATACGCTGAATACCTAAATTGGGCGCATCCTGCCGGATTGAGCGATTCAATTTTAATTCAACATTGGGTGTATGATGCTAACAACAGTCAAGGAGTTAGTGCGGTAAATACTTTCAAATCTCAGTTAGATCGCACCCCCGATATGGTGGAGCTTTATTCTGAATTATATGGCGTGGTATATCCTTTCCATGAAGAAAAATATGGCCACATGCAATCTCAAATTGGTGGCGGCATGGAGCATCAAACCATGAGTACCATGGGTTCTTTTGGCTCAACACTTATTGCACACGAGTTGGCGCACCAATGGTTTGGCGACCTTGTTACTTGTGGAACTTGGAGCGATATCTGGTTGAACGAGGGTTTTGCCAGCTTTGCAGAGTATGAGTACTTGGAAACTCAAGATTCAGTTATTGCCAGAAATTGGATGAATCAGGCGCACACCTCCGCTAGAACTTCAACAAGCGGATCGGTTTATGCACCAGCAGGATCGAATGAAAACCGTTTGTTTAGCAATGCGCTTACTTACAAAAAGGGCGGATCGGTTCTGCACACGCTTCGATATTTGATGGGCGATTCGCTGTACTACGAAGCCAATAAGTTATACTTAACAAGATTTGCAAACTTCGCTACTATTACAGATTCGCTTTTGCAGGTTGTAAATGAAGTTAGTGGCGGCAACTTTTCAAATTACTTTAACGAGTGGGTTTATGGTGGTGGTTTCCCGAGTTATTCTTTTCAGTGGAATCAGATTGGGAATATGGTTTTTGTAAACTCATCGCACACTACAAGTTCTACGGTAACCACCAATTTCAGTAATCCTGTTCCAATTCGTTTCCAGTTGAACAATGGAGGTATTATCGATTTAGATGTACAACCAGGCATGAATGCATTTGTGGTAACCCAAACGGTTGCAAATCCGGTAATAGATCCAGATTTGTACATTATAAAAGGCACGAGCAGCAATATTGTTTACAATCCAACTTTAGCCGTAAGCACTCAAGATTTAAGTAAAGAATTGGTTTTAGATGTTTATCCGAACCCAAGTAACGGAATTTTGAATGTAAACAGTTCGCAGGTTGCACAAATGGCCATCTATTCTTTAAATGGAAAATTGTTGTCGACCAAGCAATTAACCACGGGCGCCAACTTGCAAGACATTTCTGATTTACCAGCTGGTGTTTATCTCTATTCTGCCAAAACTTCCAATGGAGTGGTTAATGTTAAGATTGTGAGGTTGTAGGTTTGCGAGGATTTCACTGATTTTCGCAGATTTGAG
>DAIRTB010000509.1:0-1982 GCA_036804105.1 Bacteroidota bacterium
GACTGTATAACCCAAGCCTCATCCCAAAGATTTTTTTGAATGAAATTGTTTAGCAATTTTGAGCCACCCTCTATAAAAACCGATTGAATATTACGCTCATGCATGGCGCTTAACATTTCCTGTTCCAGGTTTTTAGAATCGAAATTTAAGGCAATATAATCTGCATGTTTTGGTTTTGCACCATGTTCAGAAACAAATAGAATAGTTTCTGCATCATCATTAAAAATATTGTGGGTGGGCGGAATTTTTAGTAGTCTATCGGGTGCGAAACGGATGGGATTATAACCCGGCATGTTGCGCACATTCAGCGTGGGGTTATCGTAAAAAGCGGTGTTGGTTCCTACCATAATTGCATGCTCGTTTGCACGTAGTTTATGCACCAACTTGCGAGTTTCCTCATTCGAAATCCATCGAGAGCTAAAATCGCTGTAAGCCATAATGCCATCGGCAGTTTGCGCCCATTTCAACACCACATAAGGTCTTTTCTTTTGGTGGAAGGTAATGAATCTTCTATTTATTTCCAGACACCTTTCTTCAAGCACTGGGCCAACCACTTCTACACCTGCGGCGATAAGTTTTGCCAATCCGCTGCCCGCAACTGCTTCAAACGGGTCTTGCATGCCGTACACCACACGAGGAATTTGCTTCTGGATAATGAGATCTGCACAGGGCGGTGTTTTACCGAAATGACTACAGGGTTCTAGGTTAACATAAATGCTTGAAAAAGGGAGTAAGGAAGTGTCTTTTACCGAGTTAATGGCCATTACCTCGGCATGGGGTTCGCCATGTTTGTGGTGATAACCCTCGCCAATTATGCGGTCTTGGTAACAAATTACAGCGCCCACCAGTGGATTCGGCCTCGTTTTTCCAGTGGCGATGGTTGCTAGGTCCAAGCATCTTTTCATCATAAGCAGATCTTGGGCTTCTACCTTATTCATGGGTCAAAAATAAGCTTCCTATCTGTATCTTGCATCATGACTTGGGGGCAGTTAAAACTTTATTTTAAAAATCAGCTAAAAAGCTTGTACCACGAGCGGGAAATTACGGCCATGTTTTCGCTCTACCGAGAGCACCGATTTGAGCAAGATATGATTGTACAATTTAAAACTGATTCGATTGAATTAAGTAACGAACAGCGGCTAATTGCGGAAAAAGATGTTGCCAAATTGACTCAAGGTGTTCCTTATCAGCAAGTTGTAGGTTTTTCTTATTTTTTAGGATTGAAGTTGCTGATTAACCAACATGTGCTAATTCCAAGACCCGAAACGGAAGAATTGGTTGCCAAGATTTTGGAAAGAGTGGAAGGAAATCACCCAAAAAATATTCTAGATATCGGCACTGGAAGTGGATGCATTACTTTGGCATTAAAAAATGCTTTACCAACTTCACAAGTTTTTGCCTGGGATCTGAGTTTAGAGGCGCTAAAAGTTGCACGTTCAAACGCCAAAAATCTTCAATTAGACGTCAACTTTTTCCAAGCCGATATCTTAACCTTCAATGAAAAAGTTTCAAATCCATTCGATGTTGTGGTGAGCAATCCGCCCTACATACCCGCAAGCGAAATAGCTGAAATGGATAAAAATGTACGAGACTACGAACCACATTTGGCGCTTTTTGTGGGTGATGACGATCCGCTAATATTCTACCGTAAAATTGCAAAATATGCCAGCCAGAATTTATCTAAAAACGGGCATTTGGCATTCGAAACCCATTATTTGTATGCCCAACAAGTTAAGGAACTGCTTGAAGAAATGGGCTTTACCAAGGTGGTTGTGGAGGTAGATTTGTATGGGAAGGACAGGTTTGTGTTTGCGGTTTTGAACACGATTTGAAGGGGATTTGATGGATGGGCAGGATTGTTTGCACATTGTTATTAGAGACAGGGCATGCCCTGTCTCTACGTTTGTGCGCCATTGCTGGCTTTTTCCTTGTCATTGCGGGCTCGACCCGCAATCTTCATGGCTTTTTTTTGGAAGGGGCTG
>DAIRTB010000510.1:0-1976 GCA_036804105.1 Bacteroidota bacterium
CGAGACGTGCGCCAACTGCTGCGCCAGCCGCCTTACCCATTCGAGTTGAACCCGTTGCCGAAATCAAAGGAATGCGAGTATCGTTGCTCATCCACTCGCCAACATTCCGATCGCCTTGAATTACACAAGAAACACCTTCTGGCACATTGTTGTTAGCAAAAACTTCTGCTGCTATTTTTTGGCAGGCGATGCCGGTTAGTGGTGTTTTTTCTGATGGTTTCCAGATACAAACATCGCCACAAACCCAAGCTAACATGGTATTCCAGCTCCAAACTGCCACAGGGAAATTGAATGCTGAAATAATTCCCACCCTACCTAGTGGATGATACTGCTCGTACATTCTGTGTTTCGGGCGTTCAGAATGCATGGTTAATCCGTACAGCTGACGAGATAATCCGGTTGCGAAATCGCAGATGTCGATCATTTCTTGAACTTCGCCCAAACCTTCTTGTAATGATTTTCCCATTTCGTAAGAAACCAAAGCGCCTAAAGCATCCTTTTTAACTCGCAATGCATCACCAATTTGGCGCACAATATCGCCACGTTTTGGAGCAGGAACTTTAATCCACTCGGCAAAAGCATCGCCAGAAATTTTTACCACTTTTTCGTAATCTTCTTTGGTGGCCATTTGCGTTTTGCCGATGCTTTTACCATCAACTGGCGAGAAGCTTTCTAAAATTGGGCCGCCGCCATTCCAGCTAATATTGCCGGTGCTGATTCCCGGATTATTATTTTCGATGCCAAGAATGGCTAAAATTTCTGGTAGTTGATTAGTTGTCATTACAATATTTATTAAAAACCCAAAGTTAAGGTATGCCTTAGCCATTTTCTCTTTTGGGATAAACTTTTTTGATAAGCTGATATCCTGATGTGCTGTTTAGCGATGCAGTTTGTATTCCCTTAATCTCATTATCTAATTTTGCAAAAGAATGCGATGTCTTTACTGTGGAAAATTAGCATATTTCCGATTTTAACCTTCTCTGAAAATACCTTCAGAGTTACCTAAACTTACACTCTGATTGATAGATTCTATAAAAATATCGTATCCATTAATCTAAAATTGTGAATTTTTAAAACACATCTCTATATTGTGAACGGAAACACAATCTTATGGAAAAATCGCTAACCTATCTCTGCATCAGCTTTTATTTTAAAGGCAGCGCATTTTTAGAATCCTGCAAGGCCTCAGGAAACACGGTTTATTTACTAACCAAAAAGAGTTTAGAAAATAAACCTTGGCCAAGAGAAAGCTTAGACGATATTTTCTTTATGGATGATGATGCAAATTCTCCAGAAAACATTGCCAAAGTGCTAAAAGGAGCAGCATGGTTAATGCGCACCCGCAAAATTGACCGCATTGTTGCACTTGACGATTTCGATGTGGAGAAAGCCGCTTCCATTAGAGAAGAATTTAGAATTCCTGGTATGGGCTTAAGTACCTCTAGGTTTTTTAGAGATAAATTGGCTATGCGAGTTCGGGCACATGAGGCAGGAATTTTAGTTCCAGCTTTTTCGCCCCTTTTTAATGATGAGGAGGTTAACGCCTATGCAGATTCAATTTCGCCACCTTGGGTTGTAAAACCAAGGTCTGAGGCATCAGCCGTTGGGATAAAAAAAGTGCATAGCAAAGAACAGCTTTGGGAAGTGATTGATGGATTAGGCGAAAACCGACACAATTATTTAGTAGAGCAATTCAAACCTGGAGATGTTTACCATGTTGATGCACTAACTTTCGATGGTGTGGTTTGCTTTGCTTGGGCATCCCAATATCTTAACACCCCATTTGAAGTTGCTCATGGCGGTGGCATATTCAGGTCTGTTACGGTAGAGTTCAATTCTAAAGACGAGAAAGCGCTTTTGGCACAGAATAAAAAAGTAATGAAAGCCTTTAGACTTCAGTACAGCGCATCGCATACAGAATTTATAAAGTGCCATGAGGATGGTAAAATCTACTTTTTAGAAACCTCTTCAAGGGT
>DAIRTB010000511.1:0-1975 GCA_036804105.1 Bacteroidota bacterium
AATCGCCAATATTATATAAATAAAGACGAACCCTCATGCCCAAAAAAGTGCGGTTAGGGTCTGGCTTAATTACTTCCTCTACGGGAGAAATAACTCGCTTAGTATTCACACCCTCTGGCCCTTTTACTTTTACAGTAGCGCCAGTGTACAAACTTTGGTTGCTATTTAAAAACTTCGTGTTGCTACAAGAGGCCAGCGATATCGCCAATAAAAAATAGAAAAAAACTCTTTTAATCATTTTGCTCCTCCTTTTTCTTGCGCTTCTTATTTTCTTTTTTTGTGGATTTATCTTCGCTCGTAGGCTCGGGTTTGGCAAATAATTCCGAAATCTCGTCGTACTCTTTGGTGAAGATGAATGAAATGCCAGAGGTAATTAATTGCCCATCAATCAAGCCTTCGAATGAGTTTTTACGGAATCCTTTCAATCTATATTTTCCATCTGGCGTAACCAAATATTCGATAATTATATCGCCAGCAATGTCTGATGCTCCGTTTTGATTGCGAGCGGCATCGCCTTCTAAATCTACATTCGAACCCACTTGAACCACCAATCGATCGTTAAATAATGTTCGTTTTACATCTAAATTCAGCTCGGTTCTACCCTGCTCCACACCAGTTGAATAATCTTGATAGCTATCCACATTGAAATTTAAATCTACCCCTTTAATTAGTTCGCCAGCCAATTTATTCAGCTGCTGACTGATAATTGAACTTGCAGAAGACCTTGCCAAATTTTCTCCACCGCCACCACTTGCAGCTGTAGGAACATCGGCAATAAATCTACCTAGAACCAATAGTGCAAATGCCTGCTTATTTACTTCGTTGTCTTGATCGTTAATTTGCAACAATTTAGCATAAACTGATCCACCTAAAACTCCTTTTTGTTGCTCAGGTAAATCTAATCCGAAACGGATGTTGGGTTTCAGTAACGATCCAGTTAGGCTCAATCCAACTTTAAAATCTAATTCCTGGCGATACTGATTTCGAGAAGCCTCGTCCATTCCCGCCAACTGATCTGCCACCAAATCTAGGGCTGGAGCACGCACGGTGTAAATTGCTTTCAAGTCGAGTTCAGCCTCTAGAGGATCACCTTTCCAAATAATTGAACTGCCTGGTTCAATATCGAATCTACGTTTTATTAACTCGTAAAGTGTTAATTGGTATGAGCCATCAGTTATATCGTACCTTCCGGTCATGGTTAGATTTCCGGTAGAATTCATATTGATACCTAAACTTGCACTGCCTTTAATGTCTAGATAATCTCCCGTAATGGGATCTATAATTACCTTAAATCTTGTATTCGGATCTGCTTCTAAGGTTGCGAATAAATTCATGCCTTTAAAGCTGGTTTCCGTTAGGTTTGGCAGTGGTTCTTGTTCTCTTAAAGCCATTGATGCGGAATCTACAAACTCTACAACCCCTTCTCTTTCAATAACATCCACATCGAAATCTGGCACAATTAAGGTAAGATTGGTGCCTTTATTTAAGCGAGCCGAAACCCGCACTACTGGCAAATCCATATTGCCAGTTACTTTTGCATTGATATCTAAATTAAGCTTGCCGAAATAAAGCGGATCGTCTCCCTCTTTGGTATCTAGCAAGGTAATTCCTTTAGTATCGAATGCGAGATTGAAGCCGAAATCGCTAAAATTTGTGGTATTAATTCTCCCGTCTAATGTTGCTGCATTTCCAGTTGAATCTTTGAAACTGAATTGATCGAAACGGATACCCTCATCATCAAAATAAATAAATTGATTTTTTAGGGTGAAGGGAACGCCCAACAAATCTGGGGTTAGTCCCGCTTCAGGAAAACCAAATTTGCCGGCAATGGTTGGAGCGTCAGTTGTGCCTTCTACTACTAAATCTGCTGTAATAAACCCACTGCTGTTTCGCAAATTTCCGAAACTAAAGGCCTCGACGGTTTGCATATTCAACTTTCTGATATCCAAATGCTGATCGAAACGAATACCATCTG
>DAIRTB010000512.1:0-1972 GCA_036804105.1 Bacteroidota bacterium
CGGTGTAGCCTTTTAATCTGCCTGCTGATATTCCGTAATCAGCTAAAACCAAGATAACAGCCTCCTCTAAACTGCGCATGTACCAATTGATATCGGTCTTGAATTGCTCCAGATCAAAAATTGGATATACAACCAACTGACCAGGGCCGTGATACGTAATATCTCCACCTCGATTTATGCGATAATAAGTTGCAGAAATCGAACCTAAATCGTTTAAAGCAATTAACAAATTATCTTCAGAGCCGCTTTTACCTAAAGTATAAACATGCGGATGTTGCAAAAAAAGCAAGTAGTTACCGATAGAAATATGCTCATTTTCAGGCAAGTTTCTATTCTCGCTTTTCTGTTTAAGCGCCTGTGAAAAACGAGTCTCTTGGTAATCCCAAACTTGTTTATAATCTCCAATACCTAAATCTTCGAAAACAACCTGTGGTTTTTGCATAGATTTATCAACCACCAAAAAGCTAAAAAGATTGCAAAAACGTTCTAACCTGCAGCTAAGGTTTCTTTAAGGTAATTGATTACATTGATTTCAACCGTGTCAACTCCCAAACCATCGCCCAAATACCAAGAAATCCAATCGCCAAGATGAATAAGGTAAATTGCAGCTTCTACTTCGTTTGCACCTTTTGCTTCAATCTCAATTACTGCGTTGGCTAAATTTTCAAAAATGGGTTTGCAAATTTCCATTCTCTTTAAACTTTGTGGGTGATCGAAAGCTGTTTTTAACATCAAAACAGTTACGTCTTCATAATCTTCGTTCCAACCCACCAATTCGTTGTGATTCATTTCTGGAAAAACATGGTGCCAGCAAAGTTTTTTAGCATTTTCGTTTATTTGTTGTCTTAAACGAATGGCAACAGCTTCCATGTTTGTATTCGAGTAAATTACTGGGAGAGTTTCTGAAATTGTTTCTGCAATTTCTTTGGCTTCGGCGTGAATTTCTTTGCTTAAAGTTTCAATTAATTTCGCCCCACCTAAAACACTGTCTATAAATCCATGGTTGGCGATACCCTTCTTTTCGAAAATAAATGCCAATGTAGAAATAGCATATGCAAAGCTAGCCCTAGGTGGGAAACCAGGAGGAAGTGAAATGAAATCTGCATTAAAACCTACAGATAATTCTTGCAATTTACCTCCTGTAGAAACACAAAGTATTTTAGCTCTCTTTTCATAAGCTTCTTTACATGCGGTTAAAGCTTCTTCGGTATTTCCTGAATAAGAATAAACAACTACCAAAGTTTTCGAATTTACAAAAGAGGGTAGATTATAAGATTTACAAACAACCATAGGAATAGGCGATTGAGTTTGTAATAAATCTACCATCAGACTGCCACCAATACCAGAGCCTCCTTGACCCACAATTACAACGTTGCCATAAGCTATTCCGGTTTTTAAGGTTCTAAATCTTTGGTTTGCAGTGTTTATACCGTCAATTAAATGGTTTGGAAAACCAGCAATGTAGGCATGCATTTGTTCGTTGGGGGTCATAATATTTTTTTGAGGTCTAATAAATAATTGCAATATTAGCGTAGTTATATTTAAATTCAAATAAAAATGCAAACAAATAAAGAAATTGGCGACGAAGGCGAAGCGCTAGCAATTAATTTATTGCTTAAGAAGGAATATGTAATTTTACACAAAAACTGGCGAAACAGTCGCTATGAGCTCGATATTGTCTGTATTATCAACAATATTTTGGTTTTTGTAGAAGTAAGAACCCGCTCCTCATATTTTTTTGGTGCTCCCGAAAATACCATCTATGCACAAAAAAAGAAATTTATTGCAAAAGGAGCTCAAGCTTACTTAGATAAGCATCCGCACGATGGCGAAGTTAGGTTCGATGTAATCTCTATCGTTAAGGCAAATGGGAAAATTGATATCCATCATTTTGAAGATGCCTTTATTCCTGGAAATGTTTTTTAGAAGTAGCAGCCACCAAATCCCCTAAAAAAATAAAACCCTAGCATTT
>DAIRTB010000513.1:0-1970 GCA_036804105.1 Bacteroidota bacterium
TTATTTGGCAAACCAAATAGCATTCAACCAACAATTTCAATCCAAAGAAAAGGCGCAAAAACCGACGATTATTTCAAGGTAACACTAAACTATCCAAACCTTGAAGTGATTTTAACCGCAGGCATGTTGGTGCACACCATCACCCCACATTTTGAGGTATTCGCCAAAACGTATCACTACCAAAAGTTTGGTTTAGATGTACAAGAAGGGCAACTCAAAGCTGGAAATACACCAGAAACACTTATAAACTTCGGAATATCAGAAGTAGAAAACGCTGGAATTCTAAGCGCAACAGATGTAAATGGCAACATAACCAAACAAATAATTCCCAGCAAACCAGGAGATTATAGAAAATTCTATGAAAAAATGGCTGAGCACATACAACACAATCAACCCGCCCCAGTTTCTGAGAAAGACACTTTGCAGTTGATGTATCTATTGGAGTTGGTTGGAAAAGGAAAGGATTTCTAGTATTTTACGAAAAAATAGAATACTCCGTCCTTCATAAGACTGGTTTTCAACCGCTAAAACCAGATATTTCAAGATAGTCATCATTTTTTTGATTAATTTCGAATATGAAAATTGCAAATCAGCAAATAAAACGCATAGTCGAGCTTTGTAAAGACCATCGGGTAAAATCTTTATTTGCCTTTGGATCAGTAACAAGAGCAGATTTTAATGATGCCTCTGATATTGATTTAGTTGTAGATTTTTATGAAAATGATCCTTTTTCATACGCAGATCTTTATTTTGATTTGAAGTTAAAGTTAGAAGAAATTTTAAACAGAAAAGTTGACCTTTTAGAGGAAAGAGCTATCAAGAATCGATTCTTTCGTGAAGAATTGGATAAAAATAAGGTCAAAATCTATGGACATTAGAATTAAATCTTGGCTTCTTGATATTCAAATTCTATAATAGAAATTTTTGAGTTCTTAGGTGAAAATAGAGACTTCTTTGCCTATAGTTTAGATAAAAAGACAAAGAAAGCTGTTGAAAGGAATCTGGAAATTATTGGAGAAGCAGTAAACAGAATTTTAAAACTGGATGATGGTATTCCTTTAAAAGATGCTAAGAACATTATTGGCACTAGGAACAGAATAATTCACAGCTATGACAACATTTCTGATGAGGTAATCTGGACAATCATAACAAGAGAACTTCCTTTATTAAAAAATCAAATTGACGAACTTCTGAATGATGTTTAAAATAGAAATACGCTACTCCGCAAATGGAATATCCAAATAAAAATCTTTGGTAAGCTCAAAATATGCTTTGGTGTACACCCTACTCTGCTTGTGAATAACCAACGTTTCTTTTAGAATTTGCTCAGCTTCAATCTTACTAAATCCCAAAATAACCCGCTTCGCAGGTTTTTTCTCTGTACTTTTTATGGTGATTTCGTGCCTTGGAAATAACCCATTTTCTGCCCCAATTTTCATTAGCAATTCTAAATCTTGGTACGGATAAACGATGTAGAAAGCCCCGTCAGGCATCAAATTTTTACTAACCACTCTAAAAAGTTGATCCAAATTTAAAGTGGTTTGCTGCCTAGCAGTTTGTCGTCCCAATTCCATCGGATGCATGGAACTGAAAAACGGAGGATTAGAAACGATTAAATCAAAACCTACTCCAAACTCAACATCTAAAATACTTTTGTGGATGAGGGAAATGCGATTACTCCATTTACTTTGCTCAAAATTTAAGCTTGCATCTTTTACAGCACCGGCCTCAATTTCTACTGCAACAATCTGAGCATCAAACTTCTGAGCCATCATCAATGCTAAAACACCTGTGCCTGTACCAATGTCTAAAATGCGATTCGGTTTTAATTCTTTAGGTACAAAAGCTCCTAGCAAAACAGCATCTGTTCCCAATCTCATGGGTGTATGTTGCTGATGAATTACAAATTGCTTGAACTTAAAATCTGATTGCAAAACTAGGGCGCTAAGCGTTCAATCTTCCAAGCATCT
>DAIRTB010000514.1:0-1969 GCA_036804105.1 Bacteroidota bacterium
TTATTTACCATACATTTTCAACAGATAATATTTAATGAAAATACATTTGTTCAGAATTCTATTGCTGCTCTTGTTTGTTCCTTTTTCCTTAAGTGCGCAGATTCTAAATCCTTCTAAATGGAAAATTGAGACCAAGAAAACAGGTGCAGACACTTACGAACTCCGCTTTGAAGTAAGCATTGAACCAGGCTGGCATTTGTATTCTCAGAATATTGGCGATGAAGGTCCAATACCAACTAGCATCGTTTTCGAAAGCACGGATGGTTTTTCAACAGCAAAACCAAAGGCAACGGAGTCTGGAAACATTAAAAACGAATTCGATAAAATGTTTCAAATGCCCATTACCTATTTCGAAGGGAAAGGCGTTTTGGTGCACAAACTCAAACTTACCAAACCCGAAGTTCGGGTTAAAGGTTATATCGAGTTTATGCTTTGTGACGATAAGCAGTGTCTCCCTCCAAATGAAGAAGAATTCGATTTCTTGCTAACTGCAAACATAGCAGCTCCGAAAGTTGAGCCGGCTTCAAAGGTTGAGCCAAAGATAGAACCATTACAAAAAGTAGACACAACAAAAAATCTAGTGAATCCAGAAGTTGAAGTGGTTCCAACAGATACAGTTGTTCCACAAAATCAAGATTCTGAAAATGAGTTGTATGGGGGCTTAACACCAGATAATGGAGAAAACTTAGAAGGCGACGATCTTTCTGGTGGAGAAGAAGAAACCCTCTGGGGCTTTTTACTTGCAGCATTCGGCTTTGGTTTGATTGCAGTGGTTACACCTTGTGTATTCCCAATGTTGCCCATGACGGTAACTTTCTTCACCAAAAAAAGTGAAAGTAGAGGCAAAGCAATACGTGGTGCTTTATTTTACGGATTTTCTATTGTGGCCATTTATGCACTCATCGGAATTACGTTTGCCGCATTTGGTTTGGGCGCCGATTTTGGAAACTGGCTCAGCACTCATTGGTTGCCCAATATTCTGTTCTTTCTGATTTTCATCGTTTTTGCCGCTTCTTTTTTGGGGATGTTTGAAATTACTTTGCCATCGAGTTTGGTAAATACTGCCGATTCAAAATCAAGCATAAAAAGCATAAGCGGAATATTCTTCATGGCGTTTACCTTGGTTTTGGTATCGTTTTCGTGTACCGGACCTATTGTTGGATCTTTACTAATAGAGGCCGCTGGAGGTGCATTTCTAAAACCCGTTTTGGGAATGGCCGCATTTGGTTTGGCTTTAGCGCTGCCATTCACCTTGTTTGCAATTTTTCCGAATATGCTTCAAAATCTGCCAAAATCTGGCGGTTGGCTCAACTCAGTTAAAGTTTTCTTAGGTTTTTTGGAATTGGCTTTTGCATTTAAATTCTTATCTATTCCAGATCAAACCTACCACTGGGGCATCCTAGATAGGGAAATTTATTTGGCCATTTGGATTGTAATTTTCTTCCTTCTAGGGTTATATCTTTTGGGGAAATTGAAGTTCTCGCACGATTCAGATCTGCCATACTTGAGTTTTCCAAGGCTTTCTCTGGCGGTAGTGGTTTTTACTTTTGTGATTTATTTGGTTCCAGGTCTTTGGGGCGCACCGCTTAAAGCATTAGCTGGATATTTGCCTCCGCAACACACTTTAGATTTCGATTTATACACCAATACAGGATCAGTTAGTAGCAGCGAGTCTAGCGAAGATTTGGGCGATGTTCGCTTTAAAGACCTTTTTCATCTTCCACATAACCTAAAAGGATTTTACGATTTAGAACAAGCCCAAGCATATGCAAAAAAGGTAAACAAGCCAGTTTTTATAGATTTTACAGGTCATGGCTGTGTGAATTGTAGAGAAATGGAAGCCAATGTGTGGTCTGATCCAGAAGTATTGAAGCGACTTAAAAGCGACTTCGTTATTGTTGCGCTTTATGTGGATGAGAAAAAGGAGCTCCCAGAAAGCGAGTGGTACACTTCTTCATACGATAATAAA
>DAIRTB010000515.1:0-1961 GCA_036804105.1 Bacteroidota bacterium
GTTAGCAGTCCGCTAAACGGTATTTTTTTTACAGACTCTTTAACGGGATATATAGCTGGTAACAGTGGCACACTACTTCAGACTACCGATGGTGGCAATACTTTTATTGCTGCAGATTTTCCAGCAACAAGCACCTTACAAGCTTTTGCTGCCGATTTATTGGGCAACATTATAGTAGTGGGTGCCAATGCTGCCATTTATCAAACATCAACAGGGCCAAATACCGTATTTTTTGAGGATTTCTGTACTACTTCTGGAAACACGCTTCCCTTTGGTTGGACTCATGTTTTGGGCGTAGACACCAACAAAACCTGGCGATTCGATCATAATACATCACAAGTTTTTGGTTCGCAATATTTAATTCAACCCTTTGCTTCGGCAGATAATTTTCAGTTTCAGAACAATGCTACTCCAGATACGCTCGTATTCGAAACCCGTAACTTTAGCCTTTCATTGGCAGATACTACTTTCTTATCATGGTTTGAATTGGTTAAAAGACCAAGTAACCGCAGCACAAAACATAAAATTGAAGTTTTTAACGGCACAAACTGGACTACCATTTATGAGTTAACGCCAACATTCGAGTTCCTACTCGGACCTTTGAGTGCAAACAATCAACCGCAAACCATTGCAATGCCACAGTTAAGCGGTAACCAAAATAAGCTTAGGTTCACGTACATCTGCACGGGAATAGACAGTTCATACTGGCTTTTTGATGATGTACGTATTGGTATCGGCAAAAAAGATATTGCAATAGACTCTATTTTAGTAAGCAGTCAAGGTTGTGTTTATGGAGCTCAGGAAACCATACAAGTTAAAATTGCAAACAAGGGCAATATAGATGCCAACCATATACGCATTGGCTTACAAATTAATCAGTTCGATACCTTAATCCTGTTGCCTCAACTTTCTTTATTGCCGAATTCAGACCAATGGGTAACCCTGCCAGGCACTTATAACTTCTCAAATAGTGTTACTACATTTAAATGCTTCTTGGCTGAAAATTTCGATGCTGATTTATTAAATGATACTCTAAGCTTTCAGTTAACAAATCAAGGCATTGCCTTAGATTTAGGTGCAGACACAACTTTATGTTTTGGCGATACTTTGTTGCTAGATGCGGGCAATCAGATTGGTCAAATTAATTGGTTGGGCACGGGTGTAACAGGAAGATTTTTTACAGTTACCAGCGCAGGCAACTACATTGCTGAAGTTATAGAAAACGGTTGCACCACTTCAGATACCATTAGTGTGCAATTCAATCCTGCAATTGGATTAGATTTGGGTGGAGACCAATCCATTTGTTTAGGTGATTCGGTTCAATTGCAAGGCAATATTACACAAGCACAATCTTTCTTATGGCTACAAACTGGCGATACTACAAACAGTATTTGGGCCAATGCTGCTGGAATTTATGTTTTAGAGATTTTGCTGAATCAATGTTCTGCTCGAGACACGGTGGAAGTGCTACAATTGGCATCGCCAGCAGTACCAACCATAACCCAAGTTGGGGATACCCTTTTTAGCACCCAAGAAAATGCGTATGCTTGGTTTAGAAACGATTCGTTGATTCTGAATGCCAATCTAAACTTTTTGGTGCCAACCCAAAATGGAAATTACACCGTTCAGGTTACCAATGTAGACGGTTGTACCGAAATATCTGCACCATACTTTTACCAAACCACAGGTATTGCTTTGCAGGAAATTGTGATAAATATTTATCCAAATCCGAGCAATGGAATCGTAAACATAAGCAATTCAGAAAATTTACAAAAGCTGGAAATCTTGAATCTACAGGGTCAGCAATTAATTCGCATGAACAATATTACCGCTGGAGTTATGCAAGTTGACCTATCGAGCTTAGCAGCAGGCATTTATTGGGTAAAAGTGGCTAATGAACTTGGGGTAAAAACGTATCAGATCGTAAAACTAGGTAATAGTTGATATTGCGACTTAAGTCT
>DAIRTB010000516.1:0-1956 GCA_036804105.1 Bacteroidota bacterium
ACGCTTTCAAGCCAAAAAAATAAAAGCGTAACAAGATACCCATTTTCTTGAGCTTCAATAATTTTATTTTGATAACTTCTTGTTGATAAAGTAGTTTCAAATGCGAAAGTCTTGTTTTGAGCAATCAAATCATTGATCCTATTTAACATGATTCTTCCCGCTTCAATCGATGCTTTCTCGGGTTGAAAAGGAGACAATCCTCTTGCAATTTCATCTGCATTTACAAATTCCTTACAATCTAATATCTCAGGCAAGATGGTAAATGAGGCGGAAGTTTTTCCTGCTCCATTACAACCTGCAATAATGTAAAGTCTTTTTTCAAACATCGTTACAAACTTACCTAATTTTTTACGGATGTGTTGATGCTTAAATATAACGTAATCTCCTTTTCATCCATCCCTACTTCTCTTCAATCCGCACCTTATTACCCGGTATAAACCCTTCGAAGTTTCTGAAATACATGTGCTGTACATGCACAGGGTTTATGTGGTAACTGCCTGTATATCTTACTTCTAGCGGAATATTGAAAATGTAATCGCCAGGGGTGAGTTTGCTAAAATACACCACCACCTTGTTCCGGAAATATTCTACATGACTGGAATTATAGAAACGATATGGCTTGCTAATCGTGTAGTTGGTGCCAGCAGGAATAGGAATTTCCACCATGGTGTAGGTAGCCATTTGCTTCACTTTCACCTCAATTTGATAGTTCACGGTCGTGCCAGCTTTTAGGGTAGAAACAACCTTTTTATCCTGCAAAAAACTTTGTTTTATCTCGAAGTATTCTGTGCTTGGGTTCTGCGGATTGGTTTCCCAAACTTGTTGATGCCAGCCAAAATACAGCGGTGTTTGGGCTTCTATTTTTATTTTTTTCGGGTGATTTCCTGCCGCAAATGTATGCGTTCCGGGAACGTTTAAAACCTGGCCACTTTCCGTTTCAACTCGTGTTGGCTGATTTTTTAGTAAGTTGAGGTGCTTGGTCATAAGTGTTAGCATGCTTGCCGAATTCATGGTGTTGTAAAAATAATTGCCAGAACGGAGCGTCAACATGCTGGCAACCAATCGTTCCAGAGTGTCTCGAGATGCACTGTCTGCTTCCAAAATCTCGTAAGCCATTGTAGACGCCGAAATGCTGTTTTCGAAGAAATGGTTGCCAAATTCATTGAAGTAAAACTCGCCAAATTGAGTGTTTAGCATGTATTTCCAGAGGCTGTCGGTGCTGTAGTTTTTGCCTTTAAGTTGCTCTATGCGTTGTAAATAAAGCTTTTGGGTAAGATTCGATTTCTGCTCTTTTTTCAGGTTTTGGATGATTTCTCCATAAGGCAGGGCAACATTTTCATTGGCTGCAAAATAGGTGAGGTACAAAGAATCCTGAAACGATTTAGCGTTTTGCAAGGTTAGCATTAAACTGGTTTTGAAAAGCTCAAGCGCCTCGTTGCCTCGTTTTGTATTGGCCATTTTTAGGGATGTGGCAATCCAATAACTTAAGTTAGCAGCCGTTTCTTCGGTATTGCCCCACCAAGACCAAGCTCCATTAAGGTTCTGATTTTTAACCAGTTTGTTTACCAGTTGATTAATTTCTCTATCGTATTTCGCTTTCCAAAGAGAATCTCCAGCCACTTGCTTAAACGATACCAAACCCCTTAAGCGTGAAGCCATCTGCTCGTTGCATTGATGCTGATAATTCACCAAATAGTTAAACTCTTGCACTACAAATTTCTGGAAACCATTTTCCAAAACGATGTGCAGGTCTTGATCTCCAAACTTGGGCTCAAGGTTAATTTCTTGGCTCGAAGAAATCCGTCTGAAAGCACCATAATTACGCTCCATCCCCAGCTTATAAACAGCAAGCTTACGTTCTTCAGCATCGTAAAATCCGTTGTTAAGTTTTAGTCCGAAATTCAAGGAAATAGAGTCTGTATTGCTACTTGTAAATGGCAATTTTTGCAAATAGAG
>DAIRTB010000517.1:0-1955 GCA_036804105.1 Bacteroidota bacterium
GGCCTAATGCCGCAGAGTCTGTTATTTCCATTTTGCAGAATTCGCAATATGACGACCGAACTATTTTTGCCACCATTCTGGGAGTTGCAGTGCTGATTTTTGGTGCAACAGGCGTTTTCTATCAACTCCAAGTTTCCATGAACGAGATTTGGAACGTTAAGATAGACCCGAAAGCTGGAATTATAAAAGTGCTGAAAGACAGGGTAATAAGCCTAGCCTTTATTATGGTGATGATATTTCTACTCATCATCAGTTTTGTTGCATCAACCACATTAGCAGTATTGAATATTTATCTTTCCAATCTTTGGGAACCAGCATATATAATTTTAGCGCAATCGTTAGAATTTGCAATTTCAACTGGTGTGCTCGGATTACTCTTTGTGCTGATTTTTAAGTACATGCCAGACCTAAAAATTCCTTGGAAATCGGTTTGGATTAGCGGTTTTCTAACTGCCATTTTATTTAATTTAGGCAAACAACTACTTAGCTTTTATTTCGGTAAAACAGAACCAGGATCAACCTACGGGGCGGCAGGATCTGTTGTTTTAATTCTACTTTGGGTGTCGTATTCTTGTCTTATTCTATTTTATGGAGCAGCATTAACAAGGGTAATGGCAGAGAAACTGAACCATAAAGTTAAAACCAAAAAGCAATCCTTAATTTTTGAAGAAAAGGAAGTGGTAATTGAAAGGGGCTCGGACACTGCAGAGGAATAAGAAATCTATGTTCGATTTTAGATCGCTCATTGTTTTCAATTTAGTCTAATTAGTGATTCAGCAATTGGTTGCTTGAATCAAAAAGACATTGCTAAGACAGTTTGCCTTTTTATAGCTCACGACTTGATTTGTCAATGACTACAAATCAAAAATAAATTCATTTTTACTACATATAAACATTTTATACATGGACACTAACAAATTATTTAACGAACTTATTCAAAAGCTTGAAGGCTGGCTGGTAACATTTGTAAGAATGTTGCCCAACATTGCAATAGCATTGCTAATTATTGTAGCTGTATTCTTTCTTTCGAAATTAATTCGAAACATAAGTAAACGGCAATTAATAAAATTTCGAGTGGATGAAACCATAAGTGGATTTATCTCTAGATTAATTGGTTTGTTTATAATTATTTTAGGCTTCATGATGGCTCTAACCATCTTAAATCTAACGGGAACGGTTACTTCAATTTTGGCAGGACTTGGTATTTTGGGGTTGGCATTGGGCTTTGCATTTCAAGACACTGCTGCAAATTTTATGTCGGGTATTTATATCACTTTCAAGCAGCCATATGCAGTTGGAGATGTGATCGAAACCATGAACGGAACAATGGGTAATGTGGTGGATATTAACCTGAGAGTTACTAAAGTAAAAACCTTTGATGGGCCTATCGTTTACGTGCCAAACCGTTTTCTTTTTCAGGAAGATTTTACCAATTATACCGAAAATGGATCTAGAAGATTGCGGATAGAATGCGGTGTAAGCTACGGAGATGATCTCGAAAAAGTAGAAAAAATAGCGATAGAAGCCCTTCAAGATGCACCAGGAAGAATTCCATCGGAAGATATTACCATATTCTGGACCGAATTTGGAGATAGTTCAATCAACTTCACAATAAATATTTGGTTAGATTATTCACGGGAAAACAAAGCATATATATCTGCAAAAAACTATAGCATCAAAAAACTGAAACAGGCTTTTGATGCAAACGATATTATGATTCCGTTCCCAATCAGAACATTAGATTTTGGTATTAAAGGAGGTGTCCCATTTAATGAAGTGATGACGTAAGCTGTGGATAATGGATAATTGGCAGAAATTCCAATTCTTTAATCAAAATAACAACCTGATAGCTTATGCTTTCGGGTTGTTTTGTTTTGAATTTGAAAATTTGGCAACAGTTAACCAAAAATTTCAAACTGTTGTCTTAATCATTGCAACGGTTTCTGAAAATTGAA
>DAIRTB010000518.1:0-1954 GCA_036804105.1 Bacteroidota bacterium
CGATACCACTTTTTACGCCTAAAACGAATTGGAAATAGCTTTAAAACAAATTCTGGATTGTAAAATGAAAAAAGCGAAACTGCAATCAATAGAATGCAAATCACTCCAAAAAGCACTAAAAGGTTTGCCTCCAAATAGTTTTGTATATAAATAAAATATAAAGCGGCGGGAACACCCAAAATGAGCGTAACCATAAGTTGCGCCATACTTGAAATAACCGTTAAAATAGAGCCTTTAAATCGGTTTTGAATTTTCAAGACCAGGGTTCTGCCTGCAAATTCACCAATCCTATTTGGGGTAAATGTACTTAACGTAATACCAGCAATTACGCCAACAACCGCTCTTTTTAAAGAAATTGTTTCGATTTGCTTAATGATGTATTTCCATTTGTAACTCTCCAAAAGCCAGTTTAAGGGAAAAATGGCAAGAAATAGCGCTAAGAAAACAAAATTTCCGTTTTGGAAAAAGAAAAAAAGATCGCTTAACAAATAACTTTTTGCGGAAATCTGAAAGTATAAATACACCAAAAAGAAAAGTCCGATCAATAATTTGATTAGAAAAGAAAAGACCGACGTATTTTTGGAAGAAAACAGCATTGCTAAGCGAAGAAAATCAAAATAAACCGGCAATCAAAAGCCAAATAATTCTAGGCATAGATCCTGGAACGGTTATAATGGGTTATGGTTTGATTAAAGCCACAGGACAAAACCTGGAGATGCTGCAATATGGCGTTATTCATTTAAGCAAATATGAGGATTACACAGCGAAACTGAAGCGAATTTTTGAACGCTGTTTGCAACTAATTGATCAATACCAGCCATCGGCAGTTGCGCTTGAAGCGCCATTTTATGCAAAAAACGTGCAGTCTATGTTGAAACTTGGCAGAGCTCAGGGTACAGCAATGGCTGCGGCATTGTATCGAGACAAAGATGTTTTTGAATATGCACCCAGAAAAATTAAGCAAAGTATTACTGGTAACGGAAATGCCTCGAAAGAGCAGGTGGCTTTAATGCTTCAGAAACTGCTTAATTTGAAAGGGGAAACTGAACATTTAGATGCAACAGATGCTTTAGGTGTTGCAGTTTGCCACTTCTTTCAACAAAAAAGTGCTGGCATTTCAGGTGGAAAAGGCGGCACTTGGAAAGCATTTTTACAGGAAAACCCTAAGAAAGTTCTGAAAACTTAGCTGAAAGCAAATGGGCCATTTCTTGCAAATCCTCTTTACTGAGATTCAATTTTGTTTTCGCAAAGTTTAAGTCGCCAATTTGTTCTAACGGAACCAAATGCACATGCGCATGAGGTACTTCTAAACCAATTACTGCAACCCCAACTTTTATACAAGGAACGCAACCTTTTATAGCTTTAGCTACTTGTTTTGCGAAAAGCATTAAACTAGTATATTCTTCATTAGATAAATCGAAAATATAATCTACTTCTCTCTTAGGAATCACCAACACATGACCCATTTTTAAGGGGTTGATGTCTAGAAAAGCTAGACAGCTTTCAGTTTCTGCAACTTTGTAAGATGGAATTTCTCCAGCAACGATTTTAGAAAAAATAGATGCCATACTAAACGCTTATGCTTAGAATTTCGAATTTAACGATGCCACTTGGAACAGTTATCTCAGCTACTTCGCCAACTTTCTTACCAAGTAAACCTTTACCAATCGGGCTACCCACACTAATTTTTCCAGATTTGAGATCGGCCTCTTTCTCAGAAACCAGTGTGTACTTAACCACCATATTGTTGTTAAGGTTTTTAACCTCAACAGTTGTTAGCGTTTGTACTTGGGAGGTATCAATTTTAGATTCGTCAATTAAACGAGCATTAGACAATAAGGTCTCTAGTTGAGAAATTTTCATTTCCATTAAACCTTGCGCATCTTTTGCAGCATCGTACTCAGCATTTTCAGATAAATCGCCTTTATCTCTTGCTTCTTGAATTTGCTTGGCC
>DAIRTB010000519.1:0-1941 GCA_036804105.1 Bacteroidota bacterium
TGTAAGGATTCAATTTTAAAGTGATGCTGTAAATATTTGGGTCATTAGTATGTTGCAGTTTCAACCCTTTGTTGTCGAGGTTTACAAAATCCCAAGAAAGCGGTTCTGAACCACCAGCTAAATAAAAGCCTTTGAAATCTGATTTAGCAATTCTAGATCCATCGAAAGCTTCGTAAAAGCCTTTTTCTTTAAATTGTTTCAAAACTGGCGAGACATCTACTTTGAAAGTGTACACATAATTTGCTGGTAAAAAAGTGTTAGGAGACGCTGGAATTGCTTCTGGTTTCTCCCCGAATACAATGGTTGGCGCAGTGTTTTCATCACCAATAATAACCCAATGATCTTGTCCAGATGGCAGCTCGTTGTCTTTCTCGTTTATGCTTATTTTAAAAACTACAAGCCTTGAATAACTAGCACTTGCCGGACTTTTATAGTTCGATTTTATGTGGGTTGGGCTCAGAACCTCCGCTACATGATTGCCCTGAATTACCTTGTTGGGGTAAATGGTAAAAGCATCGGATTTATAAAGCGGCTCCTCCTGTTTGGAATTGGAACAGGCGGTGAAAAGTGCAAAAAGCATCAGCAGAAAAAGCGCATTATTCATGCTGCAATTTATTAAAAACTTCTCTTAATACTGCTCTGCCAAAGAAGTAAAAATATTAGACCAATTGGCTTTACCCTTGTTTTTGCCAAGCCGTACAATTATTAGATTCTTCTCAGGATTCACATAAATGTATTGCCCCAAAATACCAACCGCCATAAAATCGCCTTTATGGGTTGGCAGCCACCACTGGTATTGGTAATAGTTGGCGCTACCGTTCGAATTATCAGTTTTAGTTGAAGTTTTAACCCACCCTTTTGGAACAACCTGTTGGCCATTCCAATTTCCATTGTTGAGGTAAAGTCTGCCCAGTTTTGCATAGTCTCTAGCTCGTGCATTTAAACAACAGAAGGTTTTTTCTAATCCGCTTTTCTTGCTGTCTATGCTCCAAGAAGCATCGAATTCCATTCCCAAAGGAGTCCAAATCTTCTCTTGGAAATATTGGGTTACGGTTTTGTCTTTCACGGCTCGCTCTAGAATTAGGCCAAGCAACTGGGAATTACCACTTACATAATCGAATTTGGTTCCCGGCTTTTCTTTGAGCTTAAGTTTCGATATTTCTTTGCGCAGGTTCGTGCCATAATAAAATGAAGCTGCGTGACCAAACGGATTAACATAGCTTTCGTTGAAATCTAATCCAGTAGTCATTTGCAACACATGCTCAATAGTAACCGAATCGAAGCCATTTTTACTAAGCTCTGGAATGTATTTGGTAATAGACTCTGAAACCGATTGAATATATCCATCTTCAATTGCGCAACCGATAAGCATGGAAGATACCGACTTTGCCATTGAGAATGAAGGTACAATCTCAGCCGAATCGTAACCATCAAAGTACTTTTCGTATTGAATGGTATCGTTTCTGATTATTAGAAAAGCGACCGTGTTTTTGTCAGCTAAATACGTATCAAACGGAACATCTTCAATAAACTTGGGGAATTTTCCATTGCTGGTTTCGTGGAATTTGAAAGTGCTTTCTGGCTTAGTTAAAGCTCTGGATGGGAATTTCTTGTGATCGTTTATATCAGCAAAATTGTAGACAATAAATCGGCCAAGTTTACAAGAGCTTGCCATCATCAAAACCAAAAAAGTTGCAAACAGCAACTGCTTAGAAAACCAATTACAACTTAAAACCCTGAATCGCATTTTTCTTTTTTTCGATGATTATGTTTTGTTCGAAAGTACAAACAAATCTTCAATAAACTATGAAATTTAGAATTCTACAAAGTATACAAATATGAAAAATCAAATGGCTTTACCAAGTAATTTCCGTTTCCAAAACTTCTGAGATTCCACCGTCGCTATCCGTAACCAATACAAGTGTGGCACTTTCGTTTTTT
>DAIRTB010000520.1:0-1937 GCA_036804105.1 Bacteroidota bacterium
AGAAAGAAATTGGCACGCTGCTTATTAGCGAAATGGTGAATTACGCAGAATCTGCTGTTTGTAGAAGGAAGCAAATTTTGCATTACTTTGGCGAATCTTTCAATGAAAAAGATTGCGGAAAGAAATGCGATACCTGCAAGCAAAATCCTAAAAAGTTAAAAATTAAGGAAGAACTCGTTTACTTACTTGAAACCATAAACACATTAGGGAAAAAGTTTGAGATTGATCATATCCTAAACTTTGTTCAAGGTATAAGTAGCGATAAGATATTGTCTTACAACCACCAAAACCATCCACTTTTTGGCGAGGGAAAGACTAAAGATTTTGTTTTCTGGAAATCGTTAATTAAATATGCCGTTTACGATATGCTTATTTCTAAGGATATTGAATACTACGGCACGCTAAAGGTTTCTGAAAAAGGCGAAGAATATCTTAAAAAACCAGTTTCTGTTGAATTTGCGCTCGATATTGATTATTCCCAAGCACGAGTTATAGAAAATGGTGTAGACCAAATGGAAAGTGCCGACCCGGTATTGTTTGATCTTTTAAAAGAATTGCGTAAGAAGTTAGCCAAGGAGAAAAATATTCCTCCTTACGTGATTTTCCAAGATCCATCGTTAGAAGAAATGGCCATGTTGTATCCAATTTCTATGGACGACATGCTGAAAATTAACGGTGTAGGTTCTGGAAAGGCAACAAAATTTGCAAGGCCATTTATTGAGCTTATTTCAAAATACGTAATAGATAATGAGATTGATAGACCCGTAGATTTATTCGATGTAAAATCTACCGTCAATAAATCTAAGGGCAAGGTGTTTATAATCAGCAGTATAGATCGTAAGCTTTCGCTTTCAGATATCGCCAACTCACAAGGCATGATTTACAGCGAATTGTTTACTGAGCTGATTACCATTGTAAACTCCGGCACAAAAGTGAATATTGATTACCATATTAACGAAGTTATGGACAAAGATCTTCAAGATGAGGTTTTCGAATATTTCAGAAACTCACAAAGCGATGATTTAGAAATTGCCCTCAAAACCATTGGAGAAGACTACTCGGAAGAAGAAATTCAGTTAATGCGCATAAAATTCCTTTCTGAGGTAGGGAATTAAAAGATTTTTTGAAATGGATAGTGGAGACGCCAACCTGGCGTCTGTTTCCATGAAATAGCTGCGAAATATAAAATTAAGTTTTAGTGTAGACGCCATCTGGTGTCTAATGAAGGCGTTGTCGATGCTTTCGCTCGGCTCTGCCGAGAGAATTTTATGGAAAAGGCCTCCGGCCTTTATTCTAAATCCCTAATTAAATTTCACATTTTTTCGTCCTAAAATTGGGCTTTTAAGCCACCAATGCACGAATTATGGCTATCTGAAAAACCATGAAGTAGAACCGTAGGTAAATTTACCAATTAGATAGTTTGCTAACGCCTACTTTCTCATCCCCTCAATCATTGCCACTGTCATAGCAGCTAAATCGAATTCGTGGTTCCAGCCCCATTGGTTTCTTGCTGTAGAATCGTCTATGCTGCCTGGCCACGAATCTGCAATCTTTTGGCGAGGGTCTGATTTGTAGGTTACTTCGAAATTTGGGTAGTGTTTTTTAATTTCTTCCACTAATTGTTTTGGGGTGAAACTTATGGCGCTAATGTTATACGAAGTATGGATTTTCACTTGCTCTGCCGGTGCTTCCATCAGATCTATGGTTGCTCTAACGGCATCGTCCATGTACATCATTGGGAGTTCTGTGTTTTCAGAAAGAAAGCATTCGTAACTTCCTTTTTCAATTAGTTGGTAGAAAATATCTACTGCATAATCGGTTGTGCCACCACCTGGAGGTGTTTTGTAGCTGATTAACCCGGGGTAACGAAGGCTTCTTACGTCTAAACCATGTTTTTCGTAATAATATCTGCACCACAATTCGCCAGCTAGTTTGCT
>DAIRTB010000521.1:0-1932 GCA_036804105.1 Bacteroidota bacterium
AAGGATACACTGTAAACGGTAAAACCTTTACCATTTTTAAATTTTTTGTCTTTAAATTTCTGGTAAGTCTGAACCACATTTGGGTTTTCCACTCTACATGGACCGCACCAAGAAGCCCAAAAATCTATCAAAACCATCTTACCTTTTAACGAAGAAAGCTTCACTATTTTTCCATCTGGATTGGTTAATTCAATCTCTGGAGCTTTGTCGCCAATTCTTAAAGTTGGTGGAGCTGGTTTGAAAGATTGAAGGAAGAAAACTACTGCAAATACAATTACAGCTAAAATTCCGATTGGTTTTAATGCTTTCATTTTTTTATCTATTAAATTCTTTGTATATCTGCCCCAAGTGCTTTAAGCCTACCATCTATGTTTTGGTAGCCTCTGTCAATTTGGTTTACATTGCTAATTTTACTTGTTCCATTGGCAGATAAAGCGGCTATGAGCAACGCTACACCAGCACGAATATCGGGCGAGGTCATCTCAATTGCCTTAAGCGAATATTTCTTATCTAAGCCAATTACAGTAGCTCTATGCGGATCGCATAAGATTATTTGTGCACCCATATCTATCAGTTTATCAACAAAAAACAACCTGCTTTCGAACATTTTTTGGTGTATCAACACCGAACCCCTCGCTTGAGTTGCAACTACAAGAACTATGCTGAGCAAATCGGGAGTAAACCCTGGCCATGGCGCATCGGCAATGGTTAAAATCGAACCATCAATAAAGGTATCGATCTCGTAATTTTTTTGTTGGGGGATGAAGATGTCATCGCCACGAAATTCCATTTTTATGCCCAACCTGCCGAATACTTTCGGAATGTTGCCCAACTCTGGAATAGCGCAATTTTTTATAGTGATTTCGGAACCCGTCATGGCAGCAAGACCGATGAATGATCCAATTTCAATCATGTCTGGAAGTAATCTGTGGGTGCAACCGCCCAAAGTTTCTACGCCTTCAATGTTAATTAGGTTAGAACCGATGCCGGTAATTTTTCCGCCCATGCGGTTAATCATCTTGCAAAGTTGTTGCAAATACGGCTCGCAAGCTGCGTTGTACAGGGTGGTTGTACCTTCAGCCAAAGCTGCGGCCATAACTAAATTAGCAGTACCCGTAACCGATGCTTCATCTAAAAGGATATAACTTCCTTTAAGCTTCTTGGCCTTAACGGTATAAAAGTTTTCGGTGGTATCGAAATTGAATTTTCCACCCAAAGCTTCGAATCCTAAGAAGTGCGTATCTAATCTGCGTCTACCAATTTTATCGCCACCTGGTTTTGGAATATACGCTTGTCCGAATCTTGCTAGAAGCGGACCCATAATCATAATACTACCTCTAAGGTGACTTCCTTTTGTTTTGTAAGTGTCTGATAATAAATAATCCAGGTGAATATTTTCAGCTTTGAATTTGTAGGTATCTGTAGAAAGTTTGCTTACTTCTACGCCCAAATCGCCTAGTAGTTCAATAAGGTTGAGCACATCTTTTATAAGCGGAATGTTCTCAATTATCACCTCTTGGTTGGTTAATAAAACCGCCGAGATAATTTGTAATGCCTCGTTTTTAGCGCCTTGTGGCTGAATTTCTCCTTTTAGGGCTTTGCCGCCTTTAACAATAAACGTATCCATCTATTTAGCGGGTCCTTTTTTGAAATTGCTTTTGCCTTTATTTCGGTAATTGTTATTGCGTCTATTCTGCGGAGACCCCGTGCCCATATTGCCAGAAATGGGTTTAATGTCGAGCACCATTTCTTCAGGAATATGTAAATTTCCGTTGGTAATGCGCTTTATATCGTTCAGAATATCTTCGTCGGTAAGAATACTTTTGTTCCAGTTGCGGTATTGAAGCTTCATGAAATTGGCCAGCATTTCTACCAAGCGTTTTTTCTGTTCGCCTTCTTCCATTTCGGCAGCTTCGCCCAACATGCGCTCCA
>DAIRTB010000522.1:0-1913 GCA_036804105.1 Bacteroidota bacterium
ATTTAGAGCAGGCCTTGAATTTAGTTTAGATTTGAAAATGGATAATTGATAAACGCTCGAGATTCTTTATAGCAGGATAAATACGCATTATCCCTTGTCTGAATTAAAAATTAGAATTGGAACGCAGATAACGCAGATTTGGCGGATTTACACGGATTTTACTAAACGGTTTATTTTTTTGAGAAAATGATAAGGTTTCAAACCACGCTATCTCCATTCAATAAGATAAAAATGAAAACCCAGAAGTTTTATCCGTATTTACTTCAAAATAGAAATCAACCATGATTGCCACAGAAAATTTTGAGCAAGTGGAAATCTCTTCTGCAGAGGAATTAAGAAATTGGCTGCGGCAAAATCATACCCAAAAAGAAAGTGTTTGGTTGGTTACTTACAAAAAATCGGTTCCCGAAAAATATGTTTCCACAGACCAAGTTTTAGACGAATTGCTTTGCTTTGGTTGGATAGACGGTATCAGAAGAAAACTTGATGAGCAGAAAACCATGCAGCTAATATCTCCAAGACGCAAAGAACACTGGGCCAAGAGTTATAAAGATCGTGCTTCAGAGCTCATAAAAGCAGGTAAAATGCAGGATGCTGGTTATAAATCCATCGAAAGCTCTAAACAACAAGGACTTTGGGATTTTATGGATGATGTAGATCAACTCATGGTACCCAACGACCTACAAGAAGCGCTTAATAAAGTAGCAAATGCGGCTGAATTCTTTTACGCAATCAATCCATCAAGTAAACGCTTTGTGCTCCGTTGGTTAAAGCTAGCCAAAACCGAAAAAACTAGAACTGCTAGAATTACCCAATTGGTGGAACTATCTGCTAAAGGAGAGAAATTGAAAGGGAGTTAAGAGTATTCTAAGTCCAGTAAAACCAAGCCATAAACAATAAACTCGTTACTTATTTTTTTTCCAACCCATCTAACGGATATGCTCATTCTACTATACT
The DNA here is from genome assembly GCA_036804105.1 of Bacteroidota bacterium. Lineage (GTDB taxonomy): Bacteria > Bacteroidota > Bacteroidia > UBA7662 > DAIRTB01 > DAIRTB01. The sequence continues at coordinate 958 of DAIRTB010000522.1, forward strand.
TTTGCAAACCCAACGCAAAATAGACTTCAATTAATGAATTTCAATCTTTTAGTAGAGAATCTTACAAACCCAGCATTGCTCTTCTTTGTATTGGGAATCATTGCAGTCTACCTTAAAAGTGACTTAGAAATCCCAGAAAATTCATCGAAATTTATTTCGCTATACCTTCTATTCGCAATCGGGTTTAAAGGCGGACAAGAATTATCGCACGAACCTATAACCAGCGAAATAGGTTGGTCTATGCTATTTGGCATTGCCATCTCACTCATAATTACATTTTACACTTTTTTCATCCTTAAAAGAAAATTGAACATTTACGATGCTGGAGCTACAGCCGCAGCCTACGGATTAGTTAGCGCCGTAACCTTTGTAACTGCAGTATCCTTTTTGGAAGCCCAACAATTGGGATTACATGGCCACATGGTTGCCATAATGGCATTAATGGAATCGCCAGCCATCATAATAGGATTACTACTTATTACCTTTTATGCAAAAGAAGAAGGGCCAACTATAAAGAAATCTACCGTTCTACACCATGCATTTACCAATGGGAGTGTGTTGTTGATTTTAGGAAGTTTATTAATTGGTTTCGTTGCAAATGCAAAACAAGCAGAAGGCATAAAACCATTCACAAACGATTTATTTAAAGGTTTTTTGGCTATTTTCCTTTTAGATATGGGCATTTCAAGTGGTAAAAAGTTGAAGGCTTTTTTCTCATTCGGCTGGTTTCCAGTAATTTTCGCCATTATTATCCCGCTTATTAATGGAAGTATAATAGCTATAGTAAGTTCAGCAGTTACAGACGATATAACCAACCGATTTATGTTTGCCATTCTTGCTGCGAGTGCATCCTACATCGCTGTGCCAGCTGCTATGAAGATCTCAGCTCCAAAAGCAAATCCAGGACTTTTTCTTCCCATGGCTTTGGCGGTAACTTTTCCGGTTAATATCACCCT
>DAIRTB010000523.1:0-1912 GCA_036804105.1 Bacteroidota bacterium
GCAATTGCCTGATCCTGAACCGCTAAAATCCAAAAGTAATTTTCACCGTCCAAAACATCAGCAGCGAATCTGAAAAATGGAACTTCAAGTTCAGATGCCAAAGCATTTCCAGTTTCTACATTTCTTGCAACTATTCCAGCGATTTCAATACCTGTTTTCTTGAGCGATTTACCCAAAACCCAGGCAACATTTCCGCTGCCAACAATTACAATTTTAGGCAGGATTGCTTCGGTTTTCATATCGCACTTTTTCTTTGTGACGATGAACGGTTGCAATAGTAAATCCTATCGAAACCACCAACAAACCAAACCATAAGAAATTGATGTATGGAAAAACGATGGCTTTCATGATGATGTAATCTCGTCTCACATTCCGTTTTTGCGAGATGCGTAAATCTACCATTCCCGTTTTCGGATCGATATTCTCGAACCAAACCTTGAAACCGATTTCCTTATCTTCCACATCGAAAGCAAGTTTGGTGCTGTTTTTCAAAGCGAAAATGGGTTGCAAAACAGCATCTTTTGCTCCTGTTTTTATGAGGATATCGGCAAAGATTACCAAATCTGCGCCAGCTCCAACTCGCTCTTTTTGCTCTGCCGTTAAGTCTGATCGCAATTTCTGCATAATCAACAACTTATCGTCTAACATCACGGTATCGCCTGTAGCTTTAAGTTTGATGTTGTAGGTAGTATCGTAAGCAGCTTCTTTTTCTTGCGCTGCCTTATCTGGAACTTGGGTAACGTGAGTGTATAAATCCCAAAGTAAATAATGCTTGGTATCCGGATTTGAAATCAATCCCATTTTTGGATTAATCTGCGCATTCGGCATCAAGGTGAAGCTGTTTACTAGCTGACTGTCTTTATTAAACTTCTGGTAATCAACCCTGTAATAAATGTTTGGACCAGAAACCGAATCTTGTACATAAGTCAGCATGAAATCGCCCATCGGTGTTGGTTCACCTTTCCAAAGTAATACATTTTGTGCATTTTCTTGTGGATTGAAGGCCTCACCGTAACTTAACCCTGAAACGTTTTTCGATAGCACCGTTTTCTTGCCAGAGCTAATCAGAATCCCCACCAACATAATTGCAAAGCCGATGTGCGCAATTGCTCCGCCAGCAGCTTCAATTTTCTTGAACTGCTTGGCCAAAATCTGGAAGTTGCCAATAAATGAGAATGCTGCACTGAACATCAAAATATCGTACTGGATATTGCTAAACTTAGCGAAATACCCAACCACAAAAGTAATCAACAAAGCAAAAAGCGATGGCACCAACAAACTTCACCAAAATGCGCCAACTTTGGTGTCTTTATATTTCAAGAACTGACCAACCACCGTTAGAATCATTATGATGATGGCCAATGGCAATTGATATTTATTGTATGCGCTTATTGGATCTGCTGGTGGTGCAAGATTCGTTCCCAAAATCTTGTTGAAAACCGGAATCGAAGTAACTGCAAAAATATGTAAACTGCTTAATCCTAAGACTAGAGCCCCCATAAACATCCAGAATTCTCTAGAATAAGTTTTTTCTTCTTTTTCCGATTTCGGTAAGTGTTTCCAATTCTTAATCACCACATAAAGCGTAAGTGCGATGAACACAAAAAGGAATGCAAGTAGCTGACCGGATAAGCCTAAATCTGTAAACGAGTGAACGGACGATTCACCTAAAACGCCGCTTCTTGTTAAGAAGGTTGCGTAAAGCACCAAAAGATAGGTTAAAGCAATCAGAATAATAGTTGTTGGTAATGCAGATCCACTACGTTTGTAAATAACGAGTGTATGCGTTGCTGCAATCATGGTTAACCAAGGTACAAGAGATGCATTTTCCACTGGATCCCAAGCCCAATAACCTCCGAAGGTTAGCGACTCGTATGCCCATGCACCACCGAGCATAATACCCACACCGAAA
>DAIRTB010000524.1:0-1904 GCA_036804105.1 Bacteroidota bacterium
TTTGCGTAACGTTCCTTAATGTTTTCGCCAACTTCCAGCAATGGAATGGTCTTCGGATCTTTCGTTACCAAAAGGTTTCTAAAGTGCATTGCCAAACCCGATAAAAAATTACTACCATCGAAACCCTTTTGCAAAACATCATTCAAAAGCAAAAGAACTTCTGAAATATTGGAGCTGAACAGGAAATCGGCAGCATTAAAGAAGTAATCGTAATCTATAATATTAAGATTTTCGCTTACCGCTTTGAGCGTGAGCTTGTTGTTAGAAAAACTAATAATCTGGTCTAACATAGACAAGGCATCACGCAGACCGCCATCTGCCTTTTGAGCAATCATGTAAAGTCCATCATACTCAGCTTGCACATCTTCCTTTTCACAAATGTGCTTTAGGTGCAGCGCAATATCATCGATTTTTATTTTGTTGAAATCGAAAATCTGACAACGAGAAAGAATGGTTGGTAAAATCTTATGTCGCTCAGTGGTGGCCAAAATAAATTTGGCATAAGCAGGCGGTTCTTCCAAAGTTTTAAGAAAAGCATTGAAAGCCTGGGTAGAGAGCATGTGCACCTCATCAATAATATAAACCTTGTACCGTCCATTTTGAGGCATGTACCGTACTTGGTCAACCAATGCCCTAATGTCGTCTACTGAATTATTCGAGGCAGCATCCAATTCCACAAAATTCATGGAACCACCACTGTTAAACGATTTACACGATTCGCATTGGTCGCATGCTTCTGTTTCAGCCGTTAAATTTGTGCAATTAATGGTTTTGGCCAAAATTCTTGCGCAAGTAGTTTTTCCAACGCCTCTTGGCCCACAAAACAGAAATGCCTGTGCTAAATGCTCAGATTTAATGGCATTTTTAAGGGTTGTGGTAACATGTTGCTGACCAACTACGGTATCGAAAGTTGCCGGACGGTATTTTCTGGCTGAAACAATGAACTGATTCATTCTTGCAAAAATAGTTTTTCTCGGCTAATAAATCTTATCTTGTTTAAGAAATCAATTAACACGAAAAATTTAAATTAAAGGAGCACACATGAGTAAATTATTTACACTTTTTTTTCTTTTATGGGCGATGCAATGCCTGCAAGCTCAAGAGTTACAACTAACCAACTTCGGCACTGGCTTTACTCAACCTGTAGATATTGTTCATGCTGGCGATAGCCGACTTTTCATTGTTCAACAGAACGGATACATTTACATCTTAGATTCAACAGGTGTTAGAAATCCAGTACCCTTTTTGAATGTTGTAAACAAAATTTCTACAGGATCGGAACGTGGGTTATTAGGCTTGGCTTTTCATCCTAATTATTCAAGTAATGGCTATTTCTATGTGAATTACACGCAAGTTGGCGGCTCAACAAGGATTTCCAGGTTCAGTGTACAGAGCAACAATCCTAGCAAAGCAGATTCGCTTTCTGAGTTTCCATTAATTACCATAACCCAACCTTACTCCAATCACAATGGTGGCGGTATTCGTTTTGGGCCAGATGGATTTCTGTATATTGGAATGGGTGATGGCGGTAGCGGTGGCGACCCACAAAATTATGCTCAATCAACAGCAAGTAGATTGGGAAAGATGCTTAGAATAGATGTAAATATCACTAGTGGAAGTAATGCCTATGGAATTCCAGCTGATAACCCCTTTATAACTGGACCGCATTTTCCAGAGGTTTGGTCGGTTGGGCACAGAAACCCATGGCGATTTAGTTTTGATCCATTTACTGGCGATATGTGGATGGGCGATGTAGGTCAGGACAACATTGAAGAAATTAATTTTGAACCGAATGCAACAAGTGGTAGAAATTATGGCTGGCGCTGCTACGAGGGAAATGCAAATTACAACTTAAATGGCTGTCAGCCAGCAAGTAATTATACTTTTCCAGTATTTCAGTATAC
>DAIRTB010000525.1:0-1874 GCA_036804105.1 Bacteroidota bacterium
GTGGGAGCAGAACTTAATCCAGGTAAATTAAGAGTAGCAGGATTTTATGGCCGCTTCCGCAGATCAGTAGAATTAGACACAAGCTTAGGTTTTACCGCTTTGCCATCCTACAGAAGAACAGGTTATGGCGGCAAAATTGGTTTCGGTAGCAATGTTAACTACCTAGATTTATCCTTCATCAAATCATCAGACGATCCAAATTCCATTGCCAATCCACTTACAGCACCAATAGCACCGGAAGATAACTTGGTAATCGGCCTGAATCTCAGGTTAAATTGGCTAAACGCATAACTTTTGGGGTAGATGTAGCAGCAAGTGCTATCACCACAAACAAAACTTTCGACACACTAGACCTCGGAACCCAGGTTAGCTCGCCCATTTTGGGTGGGCTAACCGCTTTAATTCAGCTAAATTCCAGCACCGTATTAAAATTTGCTGGTGGCGCCAATGCAGCGTATTCAGGCAAAAAAGCTGGCTTGAGATTGTCTGGTAGATATGTAGATGCTGGATATGTTTCTCATGGAGCAAACTTCATCCAAGACGACATTATTCAATACCTGGCATCGCCTTACTTCAACTTTTTTAAAGGCAGGCTGAATGTTAACCTAAGTGGGGGCATCCAACAAAACAACTTAGACAATACCAAAACCTTTACCACGGTGCGTAAAATCGGATCGGTAAACCTGAATATGCGACCGCTGAAACGCTTGATGGTGAATTTGAATTATGCAAATTATGGCACAACAAGGCAAAGCGGATTTCTTCAATTAAACGATTCCATTCAGTTCAGTATTGTAAACAGCTCTCTTGGCGCTAACATCAATTTCCAAGTACCAACCAAGAAAAATGCACATGCAGTGGTGCTTACCTTGCAGCAAAATGGGGTAGCTGATAGAAACGAGCTTACTCGTGAATTTACTGCGAGCGACATCATCTTTACCAATCTTGCTTACAGTTTGAGTATCACCAAGTTGAGGCTAAATTCAACTTTGGGCATCAACTATTCAACCATTGAGAATTTCTCGGGCAAAACCCAAGCGAGGGGAGTAACGGCCTCATTAGCAAAAGGATTTTTCAAAGATTTAATGCGGGTTTCGGTGTCTGCAAACTACCAAAACCGAACCCTAGATGGCGTAACCAATGGCTACATTTTAAATAATAATGTGGATGTGAGCTACCGTTTTTTTAAGAAACACAATATAGGCGTTGGATTTACCACCACCCAAAATACCACAAATGTTGCTGCTTTCAGAGCCTTTAACGAGCAACGATTCCGAATAAATTATGGCTTTACCTTTTAGAATACCATGAAAAAATTAATTACAATTTTTATTTACCTAGGCATAAGTTTTACCGCATTTGCACAGCAGCAGGTAAATGTTACCGTAAATGTGCTGCCGCCTTATTCCAACAATATATCGGAGCTGTTGAATAACCCAACCAAGGTTTCCATCAACCTAACTAACTTAACATTAGCACCGGTTGAGTTAAAACTTCATTTTATTTTGGAGGGCGACAATGGGGTAATAATTCGTTCCAGAGATACTTATCAACCTGGAAATCCGATAATCTTGCAACCAGGACAAACCCAGTTTCTAGGTTTTAAAGACATTGAAGGATTGGCCTTAGAAAACGATGTGGAATTTGTAGGAGTAACGCAAAATCAAATCCTCAGAACAAGAAAGATACCAGATGGCAATTATTCGCTTTGTGTGGAAGCTTACGATTTTAAGAGTCCGGGTAAAACAGTTCCTTTGAGTTCAGGTTTTCCATTGGGTTGTGCCTTAAATCTTCAGTTGGGCGATTACGATCCGCCCATAATAATTTCTATTGGTGATGGCGTTTGTGCCGATAAAGTAACTCCGAGTACGCCT
>DAIRTB010000526.1:0-1869 GCA_036804105.1 Bacteroidota bacterium
TGCTTCAAGTTTTCGAAAACCATAGCAGAATCAGCATAAACCAATTGAAAACCAATGGGTTTAGCACTATTCTGATTCAAAACTCTTGCGGTGTAAATAGGTTGTTTTTCTTTTTGTTCGATGCTCAAATATTCCAAAACCTGCTGTTTGCCATCATTTATTTTATACGCAAATCCAAGCAAAGAGCCATCCGGAAGCAAATCCCAATGCTCATAATTTTCAATTCCATCAACTTTCCAAGTTCCTTTTAAAAAAGCACAATTGTTTATTTGAGCACTAACTTGGGTTTTAGCAAGAATGGAAATCATTATTAAATGAAGAAGAAAAACTCGTTTCATATGCAGCGATTTAAGTTTGGAAAAAGCTCAAATCTAAGTGGATTTCTTTGGAAATTGAAGATTTCAGACTACTAATGGTTTTCTTTTCTCTTTCTGCTGATGTTTTACCTGCGGGTATTTCAAACAGGTTTTAATTAATTCTGTATGCTGCTGAAACAAAACCAAATCTTGGGTAAAAAACCGCTATTTTAGCGGCAATATTCTCATGCGAAACAACGATTTAACTGGTAACGACGAACATTTTACGCCTCAAGACAAGGATATAGAACGGGTTTTAAGACCCAAACTATTCGACGATTTTAGGGGCCAAGATAAAATCTGTGAGAACCTAAAAATATTTGTTGCTGCGGCTGTAAAACGTGGCGAACCCCTTGATCATGTGCTACTTCACGGCCCTCCAGGCTTAGGAAAAACTACTTTGGCCAATATCATTGCCAACGAGATGGGGGCAGGTTTCAAAGTAACCTCTGGCCCAGTATTAGAAAAACCTGGAGATCTAGCAGGCCTCCTAACCAACCTAGAAGAAGGCGATGTTTTGTTTATAGATGAAATTCACCGACTAAGTCCTGTGGTTGAAGAGTACCTCTACACCGCAATGGAAGACTTTAAAATCGATATTATGATCGATTCTGGTCCAGCGGCAAGAACGGTGCAAATTAGCTTGAGTCCGTTTACACTTATTGGCGCAACCACCCGATCGGGTTTGTTAACTGCTCCTTTGAGAGCCCGTTTCGGCATCAACTCCCGTTTAGAATATTACGACCATAAATTACTTACGGATATTGTAATTCGCTCCTCTAGCATTTTGCGTGTTCCCATTCTAGAAAATGGCGCTTACGAAATTGCCAGAAGAAGCAGAGGAACTCCTCGTATTGCCAATGCGCTTTTGCGTAGAACTAGAGACTTCGCCCAAATAAAAGGCGATGGCAGCATTACACCAGAAATTTCGAAAATTGCCTTAGATGCCCTGAATGTAGATTCGCATGGATTAGATGAGATGGACAACCGCATTCTCTTGGTAATTATAGATAAATTTAAAGGCGGACCAGTTGGCTTAACCACCATTGCCACCGCCGTTGGCGAAGACCCCGGAACGATAGAAGAAGTGTATGAACCTTACCTAATTCAAGAAGGTTTCCTAATGCGCACCTCCAGAGGAAGAGAGGTTACAGATCTGGCTTACAGCCACTTGAATAAAAAACGACCTAATCTTGGCAACCAAAAATCTTTCTTTGATATATGAGTTTCTCAACATTAGATTGGTGGGTTATTGGTGGATTAATGGTAATATTTATTATTCCTGGCCTACTATTCGGCAAATCGAGTGGTAAATCTTTGGCAGATTTTTTTCTCAGTGGAAGAAATATGCCGTGGTATTTAGCTGGTATTTCTATGGTGGCTACCACTTTCGCAGCCGACACGCCTTTAGCGGTAGCCGAAATTGTAGGCTCTAAAGGCATTTCGGGAAATTGGTTGTGGTGGAGCTTCCTATTTGGTGGAACACTAACCACTTTTTTCTTCGCACACCTGT
>DAIRTB010000527.1:0-1866 GCA_036804105.1 Bacteroidota bacterium
GTTGATTCGGAACCAAACGCATAGAAATTTTTGCATAAGCTTTCGATGGAATTACGGTTTTTGCACCTTCGCCAATGTAGCCACCCCAAATGCCATTAACATCTAAGGTTGGTCTGATGGTTGCACGCTCCATAGTTGAAAATCCAGTTTCACCATTAACATCGCTTAATTCTAAGGCCTGTTTATATTTCTCTAAGTTGAATGGAGCTTTTGCCATTTCGCTGCGTTCTTCGGTAGATATTTCCACCACATCATCATAAAAATATGGAATGGTGATGTGCTTGTTTTCGTCTTTCAAGGAAGCAATCATTTCGCACAAGGCATTTATTGGGTTGGCAACTGCTCCGCCATAAAGTCCTGAATGAAGATCTCTATTTGGACCAGTTACTTCAACTTCTACATAACTTAAACCACGTAAACCCGTTGTAATTGAGGGTACTTCGTTGCTTAGCATTCCCGTGTCTGAGATGAGTACCACATCGCAAGCAAGGCGTTGTTTGTTGTTATTGGTAAACGATTCTAGGTTTACAGAACCCACTTCTTCTTCGCCTTCAATTAAGAATTTTATATTGCAAGGGAGTTGATGGGTGCGCATCATAAACTCGAAGGCTTTTATATGCATATACATTTGGCCTTTGTCGTCGCAAGCGCCACGAGCATAAATTTTGCCATCTCTTATTTCTGGCTCAAAAGGTTGTGAATGCCACAATTCGTAGGGGTCAGCCGGCTGCACATCGTAATGACCATAAACCAAAACGGTTGGTAAATGTGCGCCAATAATTTTCTCGCCATAAACAATGGGGTAGCCTTCAGTTGGACAAATTTCCACATTTTCTGCTCCGGCATCTTTTAATTTGTCTGCAATATATTCTGCAGCTTCATAAACATCTTCTTTGAAATCTGGATTGGCACTTACAGATGGAATGCGCAATAAATCTAACAATTCGTCTAAAAATCTGCTTTTGTTTTGTTCGATGTACTGTAATACGTTTTGCATAATTTACCTTTTGATTTGCTCAAAGATAACAAGCTTGAACAGAAAATTTAACATTGAAATATCCAATGGCTTAATTTTAAGATGATTTTTTTTCGAAAAATATTTCAAAACGAAATCGTTGTTAAGCTGTTAAAAAAACAGCATTTTAGCTCACTTTAACTAGCTTTGCAATTACACATTTCAATAAAATTTTTATGGAACACTTACACCAAACTGTTGCAGATTTGCGCATTAATTACGGCAAAAAAAGTCTTAATGAGCATGATGTTGCACCAAACCCAATTGCTCAATTTGGTATTTGGTTGGAAGAAGCCATAAATGCGCAGATTGAAGAGGCTAATGCAATGTTGCTTTCAACTATTAACCAAGATAATTGTCCAGAATCTAGAATTGTTTTGCTTAAAGGTCTTGAAAGTGATGGATTCTGTTTCTACACCAATTACACTAGTAGAAAGGGTATGCAGCTTGAATATTCTCCATATGCAGCCTTAAATTTCTTTTGGAAAGAATTAGAGCGTCAGGTAAGAATAAACGGTGTAGTTGAGAAATTGAGCGAAGAAGAATCAGACATTTACTTCAATTCTAGACCAAAGGGCAGTAGAATTGGGGCTTGGGTTTCTCCTCAGAGTGAGGTTATTCCGAATAGGGAATTTTTGGATAGTCGCTTAGCAGAGTTGGAAAAACAGTATGCCGATACTGAAAATGTACCCAGACCACCACATTGGGGCGGTTACAAGTTAATTCCAAATAGAGTTGAATTCTGGCAGGGAAGATCTAACCGATTGCACGATAGAATTTTATACACCCAACAAGGAGATGCTTGGAAGATTGAACGCTTAGCGCCCTAGTTTTGCAATCAGATTTTAAGT
>DAIRTB010000528.1:0-1860 GCA_036804105.1 Bacteroidota bacterium
TATGTTTTTACGCTTACCATTATCGGTGTAGTATTCTGTTTTGAGCGTTGCCAAATACTCCCAAAGTCTATGATCTAGGAATGGAGTTCTACCTTCAACGTTGTAAGACATTGCATTTCTGTCATCGTAAAGTAACAAATGTGGCAAATGAACCCCATACATGCTTTCATTTCTTACCTTATAAACGTCGCCTTGAGGTACAAGTGGAGCTAAACTACTATCAAACTGCTTGGTGTAGGTTGATGGTAAGTACTTCCATCTTTCCTTTCTCGCCTTAGCCCTTAGCTGTATTTCTAACTTAGGAGCTATAAAGGCGAGGCCCCATTTTAAATAATCTGATTTTTTCCAACCAATTTCTTTCATGCCTTTTAAAGCCTTAAGAGGTTTTCTTTTAAACTGCTGTATAAAGATTGCTGTTGCTTCATGACCATATCCCATAAATAGCTCATCAGCACCTTGACCATTTAGTACTACTTTTATTTTTTTACTTGCTGCAAATTCCATTAATTTAGCGTGTGCCAGAATACTTGGATCTCCAAAGGGTTCTTCTTGGAAATAGATTGCTCGTTCTAAATCCTTTTTAAAATCCTGTTTATTCAAATCGAAAAGGTTCAGATTCCAATCTTTACGATTTATTTCTTTGAAAACTTCTTGAATATATTTATTTTCATCGAAATTGCTACCTGGTGTAATCGCCGAAAATACTTCCAAAGATCCCTTGTAATGTTTTGCTAAGATTCCTGCTACAATCGAACTATCAATTCCTCCAGATAGCGTTAACCCAATAGGTACATCAGACAAGGTTTGAGACAGCACAGCCTGAACGGTGAGATTCTTTACATGTTCAAGTTCTGCCCTTCCAACGGGTAATTTCTTGCTTTCCTTTAAATTTGGGAGTTCCCAATATTTAATAGGGTTTATTTCTAACTTTTCTACACTAATAAAGGCATAAGATGCTGGCGGAAAATGATAATAGTCTTTGATAAAAGTTTGAACACCCAAATGGCCATAAGTTCCTGTTGCTAGGTATTCTACCATGGAGGTAGGGTCTGGAACTAATTCTTCATCTGGCTTAAATAATGCCTTTAACTCACTAGAAAATGCGAGGTTATACCCCTTTTTTGTGTGAAATAAAGGCTTTTGGCCAAAACGGTCTCTACTTACAAAAAGACTTCCATTGGGTTTATCGTAAATAATTATAGCCCACATACCCAATAATTCGGGAATCATCTTCTCTTTTAACTGTACAAAAAGTTCAAGAATTGTTTCAGAATCTGAACTTCCTTTAAAATTAAAATTTTTTAAGTACTTAATTCTTAACTCTTGGTGGTTATATATTTCGCCATTAAAAATCATCACATATTTTCCACAGGCGCTCTCCATTGGCTGGCTGCCCGCTTTGGTTAGTTCTAAAATAGACAATCGCCTATGAACTAGAGCCAGAAGACCATCTTGAAAGTAACCTGAATCGTCGGGGCCTCGATGTTCTAATATGGTTAAACTATGATTTACAAAATCAACCTTTTCCGCTTCGTTTTGACTAATAAGAGCTGAAACTCCACACATAATTTCTGTAGTTTTTGTTAGTTTAAGAACTTTAAAAATTTTCAGTTATATAATACAATCAAAATAATATAACTACAAGTTTGGTGCCAAAAGCTATCCTCATTCTAAAATACATAAACTTTCTTAAATGTGAGCATTAATTTGATTGACAAGCTTCCAAAAATTCATCCAACATCCGTTTTACAAAAAGCTGCGGATGAAAAAATTTATATGCTTCATGGGCAATGGTTTGCCTGTTGAAATTATCGATATTGCTGAGCATTTCAATTAGACCAGACAATAAACCTTCCCCAT
>DAIRTB010000529.1:0-1860 GCA_036804105.1 Bacteroidota bacterium
TTTTAATGGGGATATCCTTAAAGCAAAACTACCTCAACCCGAATCTTGAAAGCCCGAAAATGCAAACCTTAATGGACAGCCTAGAAATTGTGCGTGAACAATTGGGTGCAGAAAACCGAAAGTTGGAATTAGCATCGGCTGAAAGAGAACTTCTCAATAAAAACAAAGAAGTTGCTGGAGATAATAATGGCATTCAGGTTGCTGAACTTGAAAAACTTTATGCCTTTTACGCCAGAAAATTGGAAAGCCTTTTAGAAAGATCTGCCCAAATTGTCAAGCAACAAAAGAAGTTGAACGATGTAATAACACGTTTGAACAATCAGATAAGTGAAGAAAGGAGAATTATAAATCGTTCAAGAAATGAAGTGCATATTGAAATCGATGCCAAAGCAGCAGGAAATTATCCTGTAGAGTTGGTTTATTTCTCAAACAGCGCAAGCTGGAGCTCTAATTACGAACTCCGTGCCGTTGATGGAAAAGCCGAAATAATCTTAGTTCAAAAAGCTGAAGTTATGCAGTCAACAGGATTCGACTGGGTGAATATTCCGGTAACCTTCTCAACTGGAAATCCGAATAGAAGTACCTTGATACCACCTTTTAGTGCTTGGTATTTAAGATATTATGTTGAACAATTAAAATCTATGCAAATGAGAGGTTCAAGGTCAGATCAGGCAGAATATTTTATGGATGGAAGTAAGGGTAAGGCTGAATCTGAAATTTCCGCATCTCCAGCTCCAATGTTAAACATTGCCACTCCTCAATTCGAAGAAAACGACAATTCGCTTGCTACAGAATACAGCACCCAAGGCAACCAAAATCTACAAAGTGGGCAGAAACGCAGCGTTCGTTTAACCACTTATACTTTGCCAGCAGAATACCGTCATTACAGCATTCCACGTTTGCAACCAAATGTTTACATCCAAGCAATAGTTACTGGTTACGAAAGTTTGAGCTTGCAAGCAGGTCCGCTTTCGCTTTATTTAGAAGACAATTTTGTAGGGAATTCGTATTTCAATCCACTGGTAACCAACGATTCGTTAGAAATTTCTTTCGGAATTGACGAAAAAGTTTCGGTTAAATACGAGCTGCTGAAAGAGAAAAACAGCACTGCATTTATCGGCACCAACAAAACCCGCAAGTTCGATAAGCGCATAACCGTTAAGAACAACCGGAAAGATGCAATCAACTTGGTGGTGGTAGATCAGATACCGAAATCGGTAGAAAAAGACATCGAAGTTACCCACGATGCCAAAGGCGCAGAATACGAAGAAACCACCGGAAAACTCACCTTCAAAGAAAAGTTAGACCCAGCAAAAAGCAAGGTCTTTGAGTTTACGTACACCGTGAAACATCCTAAAAATAAGGTAATAAGCGGTTTGTAGTAATTCCGTTTAGCTAAAAAAGGGTTGGCAAGTTTTGCTAACCCTTTTTTTGTTTGGATTAAATCTCTAAACTCAATTTCAATTGACCACCTAATCCAGTTTGGATAATTTTCATGAGGGTGGAAAGTCTAATATCACTTGCATTGTTTTCAATCCTAGAAATGTATGATTTGTTAGTTCCACATTTCTCAGCAAGTTCTTCCTGTGTCATTCCCAATTTTATACGAGCTTCTTCTAGTAAAACTCCAAGTTTGAAAGATTCAAATTCTTGTTCCCAAACCTCTCTTTTCTTTGCACCACGGCTTCCGTATTTCTTATCTAGAATTTCGTCTAAAGGGGTAATGTTTTTATTTATCGTTATCATTTTCGTCAAACCTGATCTTCAAAAATAATCAAAATGGTTTGAGTTCAAATGGTTTGAGTTATCTTCATCAACCCAAACAAAAAAATAGACCGTTTGTAATTAAACTATGAAACT
>DAIRTB010000530.1:0-1840 GCA_036804105.1 Bacteroidota bacterium
TTGGTGAAGTTATTTGGGCTCGCTTTGCAGGAAATTCTGAAATTAGAGACCGATATTACGAAAACGATGCTACTAAAACGGATATCAATATTTACACAAAAGGAAATTACCGAATTAAGAACAAATGGAATACCTATGCTGATTTGCAGCTGCGTTATATAGACTACAGCTTCTTAGGGTTTAACAATCAGTTTAGTAACGTTACCCAAAATGCTGATTTCTTGTTTTTCAATCCTAAAGCGGGGGTTTTATACGAACAAAACAGCAGAAACAAATACTATGCATCTTTTGCAATTGGCAGACGTGAACCAACTCGTGACGATTTTACGGATTCTAGTCCGCAATCGAGACCAAAAGCAGAAACCATGTTGAATACTGAAATCGGTTGGAAGCAAAGCAATAGAAAAAGCGCATTTGGTGCAAATCTTTATTTAATGGATTATACCAATCAGCTGGTTCTCAGTGGCCAAATTAACGATGTTGGTGCTTTCACCAGAATAAATGTTCCTAAAAGTTACCGAATGGGTGTTGAATTTGAAGCTGGTTACAAATTCAACAAATTTTTAGAGTGGAATGGAAATTTAACACTTAGTAGAAATCGTGTAGTAGCCTATTCAGAATTTGCAGATGCCTTTGATGCAGATTTCAATTACCTGGGCAATAATCTTGTTGAAGCTCATGAAAATACGCCCATAGCTTTTTCACCCGATCTAATTGCGATGTCTTTGTTTCAGGTTAAACCTTTTAAGAATTTTCAAGTCGATTTAATTAGCAAGTTCGTAGGCGAACAGTTTCTAGATAATTCTGGAAATGAGAATAGAACTTTACCAGAGTATTTTTTAAACGATATGAGATTAAATTACACCATAGCAAATGCGAAATCTTGGTATAAAAATATGCGCATTGGTTTGCAATTGAACAATATTGGCAATGTTGAATATGTTAGCAATGGCTACACTTTCAGCTATTTTGTAGATAACACCCTAGCAACAGAAAATTATGTTTATCCACAGGCGGAATTTAATTTTATGTTTTTCTACAGTATTGGGTTTTGATAAGGAAACTTAAATTAACCTAATTGAAAATTAATATTGCATATTTTTAAAAAGGAAGGCGCTAGGTAAAAACTAGCGCCTTGTTTTATAGTATTGATTTACTGTAATTACTGGGTGGTAATAGCAAGAAACCTTTCGGTTCTATTTGGATCGGTTTTAGAAGGAGAAGCATTAACCCAGTTTATGTTGGTTTGATTTCTAAAAGCTACTTCATAGGTTGCTGTATCAATACCACCAAAAAAATCATCAATAATCATTGTTAAACTATTTTGAGTTAACGTCCAGCTATCAATTTCAGCTAAAAGTGTTGGTCCAAAAAATGGAAGGTTCTCTATAATAACCCCCGTATTGTTATTATTAAACGTAATGGTACCTCCAAAAAAAATGGCGCTCTCATCGTCTTTAATACCATTTTTATAAAAGTCAGACCTGTAAGTGGTTAGATTCCAAGTTCCATTAAGGTTAATTGGAGGCAACTCAGGTTCCACATCATCTTTTTTACACCCATTTAAAGAAAAGGTTACAATAAGTATGAGGGAAAGGGTTTTAAAAAATTTTATCATTTCGATTTTTTAGTAAAAAACAAATGTATAAACCAGAACTTAAAGATTCGCCATGTATTTTAAATTAATTAAAAAATTACACCAAACTTACAAGGAGGATTATCTAATAAATAAGTACAATTCAATTGACAATTCGTGTCAATTACCATAAATGTATCAATTATATATTTAAACCTTTAAATATAAAATCCATATCACTAAAATCGACCTAAAAAGTTTTGC
>DAIRTB010000531.1:0-1840 GCA_036804105.1 Bacteroidota bacterium
ATTTATGATGGAATTTGTGTTGCACGGACTTGCAGAATTTTCTCAATTAAGTAAGGTTCAAATTGAAACCCAGACTTCTTTCAAAGATTTGGTAAGCAGTATGTTCAAATTCGATCCAAATGATGAGGATTTAAATTAGTTTTTGTTCTTTTAAATGAAATTTCTATATTGCAATAAAAATGTTAAAATATGGGAATGATAAGCGAATTTAAAACCTTCATAAAACAAGGAAATGTAATTGATCTGGCCGTTGGTGTGGTAATTGGCGGTGCTTTTGGCGGAGTGGTAGGTTCTTTGGTAAACGATGTTATTATGCCACCCATTGGTTACATTTTACAAGGGGTTGAGTTTAAAGAACTTGAAATTGTTTTGCAAAGGGATGCAGAAAATGTTGTAACCTCCGCCATTAGATATGGAATGTTCTTGCAAGCGGTAATTAGTTTCTTAATCACAGCATTTGCAATATTCTTGTTTGTGAAGGCATATAACCGATTAAAAGCAAAGGAAGAGGCTGTTTCTGAAGCACCTGCTATTCCAATGCCAACAAGAGAAGAAGAATTATTAGCAGAGATAAGAGATTTGTTGAAAAAGTAATCATGTAATTACTTTTTAAAACCTCGTTAAATGTTTGGAACTATGTTTAACGAGGTTTTTCCTTTTGCTACCGTACCAATCTTTTACCTAACTATTTCTTAGAAATCGGATAAAATTATTTTTAACCATTTAAACTTCTAATTTAAACAAATCTAAATCTGAGTAAACCAAAATTTAAATTTATTTTAGTTTAAGGTCACCAAATCAATTCGTAATATTTGATTTTATGGGTTTGAAATATCAAAATCTCCAGAAATAGCAATTTCTGTAGCTGGTGAACCACCTATAAAAACTCCAGAAAATGTACCTTTCATTCTTTTGTAATTTTCCATAACCAAGAGGGTCATAGTACCTGATTTTGGTATGTAGGTATCATTACCAATTTTATAGGATATGGAACCGGAATAGGCGATGTTTTTTGCTTCTCCAATGGGAAATTGATTTGAAAAAATAGCAGAGCTGAAAACTCTACCATCGGTTAATGTTGCAGTGAAAGCCTGCGTTCCGCCAGCGGAAACCTCTGCAAGCATGGTATTGTTGGTAGAAACAACCTCAGCTCCAATAGTTGCATTGAAAACACTAGTTGTACTTGGCTTAGGTGTTGGATCATCTTCATTTTCTTTAGAACACGAAAGTATTGAAATTGATAAAACTGTGGTTAACAATAAGAAATGGATGTATTTCATTTTAATTTTTATTGTCTTTATTGACTTTGTAAAACTGCACAACATAATGAGCCTCTGAAATACCAACCGAACGGTATTTTTAATTTATTTTGAAAATAAAGTGATAATCACTTACAAATAGAGATTTTGGGTTGATGATTATTACAGTCACCATAAAGAAATATTAAATAGTTAGTACAAAAAAAAGCGTTTACGGAGAATTTCTTAACCGTAAACGCTTTTCTGATGAACTTTAATTATCGTCCTAATACAATAAATGCATGGATTACTCCAGGAAAGTAAAATAGAAAAGTCCAAAGTAAATTATATAAAGTAGGCATTTCCCAGTCTGTATGAATACCCACAGCTAGCGGTGGAAAGAACAAAGCCAGGATGTATAAACCTACTGGAGCACTGCTAAAACCTGCTTTTTGAGCTTCTTCGGCATCTTTTTTAGCCATTTCTATGAGTTTTGCTCGCTCTGATCTTGATAAGCCCTTCATTTCGGCTTTTAATAATTCAGCATCAAATGTTTCCATTTTGCTAGCAAATTCAAAAACAGACTCTGCTGTTTTTATTTC
>DAIRTB010000532.1:0-1831 GCA_036804105.1 Bacteroidota bacterium
TAGAAAAATCGTTTTTTTATGCCAAGAATCTCCTGTTTTTAGTTATTAATTTGGCTCTTTTTTATGCAACCTCGGTTTTTCCATTTCAATCGGGTTTGTATTTACTTTATTTCCCATTAATTGTTCTTATTCTTATTCTTTGGAGTAACAAGTACAGAATTTTAGATTGGTTTTGGTTTGTAATTACTTTTGTTTTAGGTGGCATTAATGTAATATTTGGCCCCAATTATCCTGTTTTAGAGTTAAGTGATTCAGAAACACAGCACTTCTTCGTTGTTTCTTTGGTAACTGCATTTACTATTTCAGCAATTGTAATTAAAGATTTTCAATTAGCATTTTTGAAAAGTGCCCTCAAACTTAGAAAAGAAGAGCAAAAATTAAGAGGAATTCTAGAGCATATTCCCAGTGTTGTGTTTTTAATTAATCGAGATTTAAAAATTGAAGAGTACAACAAAAAGTTTGCTTCTGAATATACCCTTCAATACGGCAGATCGCCAGAAGTTGAAGACAATATTTTAGATTTTATTTTAGAGGACGAGCGTGAAAAGGCCAATAAGGCTTTTGAACTAGCTTTTAATGGCAAGATTACCATCCTCGAACAAAAAATTTATATGGATGGAAATGAGGACCTTTGGATACAAGTGGCCTACAATCCCATTAGAAACCATTTAAATAAAGTTGAACATGTTCAGCTAAGCATTACCGATATCAGCAAACAAAAATTAAGAGAGCGAATATTTGAAGACAGCGATCGAATGATGGAGGAAAATCCATCGCCTAAATTCAGGGTGAGTTTTGATGGTACAATCTTATACAGCAATAGAGCCACAAAAATTCTATTGCCTGAATTCATTGCCAATGGCAAAATTTTCGGCGCTCTTTGGCTTGAAGCAATTGAAAGCGCAATTAAATACGATAAGTCTTATTTAGAACTTCCTATTGCAGATAAATACTTCCAATTTACCCTTGTGGCCATATCTGGGAAGGGTTACGTTAATTTTTATGGAATGGAGACTTCTTTTATTAAGGAAGCAGAGTTAAAAATGAGTACCCAAAAAGATTTTTACGAGACCATTTTAAACAATATTTCAAGCGAGGTGGTGGTTTTCAATCAGGATCATAAATACATATTTGTAAATCCAAGGGCAGTTGCCGATAAAAATGTTCGAGAATTCTTAATCGGTAAAGACGATTTCGATTATTGCACCTTTAAAGGTATTGAACCAGTTTTAGCACAAAAAAGAAGAGACTTCTTCTTGAAGGTTAGAGATACGAATCAGGAAATAGAATGGTTAGATCGGGAAGAAAAGAACGGTAATGTAAGTTTTAAGCTCAGAAGAATGACTCCTTTAATTCAACACGACAAACTTACTGGAATCAACAGAAAGCTTGTTATTGGATATGGAATTGACATTACAGACCGCAAACTAATTGAAGATGAGCTGGAGAGACAGTCTGGCTTTATTCGGAAAGTGATAGACTCAGACCCTAATCAGATTTATGTAAAAGATAAAGAAGGGCGTTTCTTATTAGCCAATAAAGCTGTGGCAGAAATCTATGGTTTTGTTTCTACTGATGAGCTCATTGGTAAATCGCTACAGGAGGTTTTGCCTAATCTGGAAGATTTAGAAAACCTTACAGCCCTAGATGCCTTAGTTTTTAAAACAGGTTTAGCACAAACCAGTGAAGAAAAACTAACGGATGTTAACGGCAACGACGTTTGGTATTCAACATCTAAATTACCCATTCAAACCCGGGCGGGAGAAACCAATCTTTTAGGTATTTCTGTTGATATTACCAAGCAGAAAAAAGCCCAAGCCGAGCTTACATT
>DAIRTB010000533.1:0-1830 GCA_036804105.1 Bacteroidota bacterium
CCTAAGAGATATTAGCGGCAAATTGATAAAAACGTATAGCATAACAGAACCCAACCAAACACTAGATATTGGTGGGGTGGCCAAGGGGCTGTATTTTGTTTCGGTTAGTGGGTTTAAAATGCAGAAGTTGGTTATTAGTGAATAGTAAATAGAGAAAAGTGGAAAGTGAATAGAGAATAGTGAATAGAGAATAGTGAAAAGTGAATAGAGAAAAGTTGGTTGGCGGTATTATTCGGCAGTAATCACTTCTCGAAAGTTTTTTCTACTTTCGAGAAGTTTGTACCCAGCTCAACTTTCGATAACCTAGAATACCAAAAGTATCTGGACTCAAACCCCTCTGCTATTATATAGAAACTTTCGGAAAGTGGGGGCTAGACTCATTGATACATGTACAATTCTCCACTCTCCATTAACTAACTTTTTTCCTTACCTTTGAAACATGCTTGTTTTACGCAAACTTGTTTTACTGGTTTTAGCTAGCGGACTGTTTTTCAGTTCCGTGGGTTTGCCTGTTTATCAACATATTTGCAAATTAAGAGGCACAACCCAATCGGTTTTTAAAGAAAATCTGCCTACTTGTGCCAAACATGCAACTGGTTTAGATGCCTGCGAAAGAACTGCTGAAGAAACAGGTTGCTGCAAAACTGAATATGCTTACGAACTTGAAGCGCAAGAATTAATTCAAAATACTCAAACTGCCGAGTTACCCAATCTTCTTTGGATTGCCTTAATTGTTCCACAGTTTTTGTGGTTCTTAATTGTTGGATTTGGCCGTTTAACTAAAACCTATGAGGGCTTAGATCCACCACCCTTACTTTCCCAATCCGTTTTAGAGATTAACAGAAGACTTCGTCTGTAGTTTTTGGTATTGTATTCCAATTTTTTGGAATGAAACAAGGCGTATATATGCCTTATTTTTCAATACAATAACCAAAAATTATCATCATGTACAAAAATAAAATCTTGCTTTTAGCTGTGTTGCTTTCTATAAGCAGCAGTTTAAAAGCGCAAAACATATTAAAGGGTGTAGTATTTGATTCCGAAAATTCGAAAGAATTTTTGTTGGGCGCTTCGGTTATTTACTTCGGTACCAATACGGGGGTAAGCACCAACGCAAAGGGTTATTTCGAAATACCATACATAGAAAATACTAAAATAGTGGTTTCTTATGTAGGGTATAAAACCGATACTTTGGCTATTCCAAACTCGGGAATCACCATGAGGATTGGACTTAAAAATGTCCTCAACCTGAAAGAAGTTGAGGTTACCGCAGAAGAAACTGGTGCTTTTGTCTCGCTTATCAAACCACTTAATACGCAAATTATCACAACCAAAGAGTTGCAAAAAGCGGCTTGCTGCAACCTTTCCGAAAGCTTCGAAACCAATACTTCCATAGACATTAGTTTTAGTGATGCGCTAACGGGCGCAACCCGATTACAAATGCTTGGTTTAGAAGGTAGTAACATCAACATTACCACAGAAAGCGTGTTAGATTTACGTGGCTTGGCTACAACTTTCGGCTTGGGTTATGTTCCAGGGCCATGGTTAGAATCGGTTCAGGTTACCAAAGGTCCTGCCTCGGTAGCCAACGGTTATGAGGGTTCCATCGGCGCCATCAACCTTGAGTTAATCGAGCCCGCAACTGCCGATAAATTTACCTTGAATGGCTATATTGGCAATCAAGGAAGGTACGAAATCAATCCGCAATGGGCATTTGGTTTAGGTAAGAAATGGAAATCAGTTTTGTTGGCACATGCAGAACTCAACAACGGTGTTTGGGATCAAGACCAAGACGGGTTTCTAGATATGCCGCTAAACGAGCAAGTTAAT
>DAIRTB010000534.1:0-1826 GCA_036804105.1 Bacteroidota bacterium
AGCGGATTTATACTGCTCAGCAATCTGGTTATTTTTATACTAACTGGTGCAGCTTCATCCGTAAACTGACTTTTCCCTGGAAAGAGGAAATTTGGGTACTGTGTGGTGAAGTTTACAATCTCGGTTTCGTAGCCCTGTCTGCTGAGTTCAAGCGCCAAACGTTCGTTGAAAGTACTCATGCCGCCACCTCTAAACGGATGCGCAGTGCCTACAATTATCACCTTTTCAGGCATCGAAACCCGTTTTGTCGGCAATTTGGTAGTTGTTTTTCTCTGGCGATTGTCTTGCAATCATTTCCGCCAAAAACCCTGCTAAGAAAAGTTGCATCCCCAAAACCAAGGCGATTAGCGCAACATAGAATAAGGGTTGGTCAACAATATCTCTTTGGGTGAAGTTGTGCCTGCGGAAATTGTATATTTTTTCAATTGCTAGGTAAGCTGTTGTAAGAAAACCTGTTAAAAACATGAGCGTACCAAGCGGGCCAAAAAAGTGCATCGGACGCTTGCCGAATTTCCCTACGAAAGTTATGGATAGTAGATCGAGAAATCCATTTACAAAACGTTCGAGACCAAATTTGGTGTATCCATATTTTCTGGCTCTGTGCTGAACCACCTGTTCTTCAATTCTTGCAAAACCGTTCCATTTGGCAATTACTGGAATGTAACGATGCATTTCGCCGTAAACCTCAATGTTTTTCACTACTTCATGGCGATATGCTTTTAAACCGCAGTTGAAATCATGCAAATTGTTAACGCCAGAAACTTTTCTGGTTGCCCAGTTGAATAATTTGGTTGGAATGGTTTTGCTGATGGGGTCGTAACGTTTCTGTTTCCACCCGGAAATAAGATCGAGTTTCTCTTCTTTAATTCTGCGAACGAGTTCAGGAATTTCATCAGGACTGTCTTGTAAATCGGCATCCATGGTAATTACCACTTCGCCCTTACAAGCTTGGAAACCAGTGTTTAGCGCTGCAGATTTACCATAATTCCTTCTGAATTTTATGCCTTTAACTTCCTTGTATTCAGCCGATAAATCGGTAATAACCTGCCAGGAATTGTCTTTACTGCCATCGTCCACCAAAATAACCTCATAGCTAAAATTATTGGCGTGCATTACCTTGGCAATCCAAGCCACCAATTCCGGCAGAGATTCTTCTTCGTTTAAAAGGGGAATAACAACAGATACGTTTACCATGCTATGTGTTTACTCGAAAATTGGTTTTTCCTTGCGGATAACTAAAGCGATAATTGCACTTATAATTGCGCCAACTAAAGCACCCCATAGTAAATTTCCGCCAGCTTTTGCAGCGCCGTAAGAGTAATCAGCTTCCTCTACATTTACTAAGGCTTCTTCCATTGCGTCTTCATCCATTCCGAAATTCTCCAACATTTTGCTGGTATTTTCTACCGCAACTGTTTTCATGGTAGTTCCTAATTCTGGATCAATCACATTGTAAAGAACAAAGCTGAAAATAATGCTGATGACTAATGAGACAATGTATGTTGAAAAACATGCCAACATGGCTTCTTTGAAAGTTATGTATCCACCTAATTGCTTTCTTCTTGCTTTTGTTGCTAAAACTAGAACCACAATACTAATTACCAAAATTGATAAGCCGTACATCCAGTTTCCAAGAAAGGTTACATCTACCATCCAAATAATTAGGGTAACAATGCTGCTAATAACCCCTAATCCAACACCCCAAACAATACTAGCGTTTTGCTTTTGCGGTGCAGTTTTTTCATTTAAATACTGGTTTTCCATTTTCTAAAATTTAAACTCTATGAAATGCCGAAACTAATGCACAAACTAGAATTTCCCAAAAA
>DAIRTB010000535.1:0-1804 GCA_036804105.1 Bacteroidota bacterium
AATAGATGGAATTGAAAATATTTATTTTGCGTTTCAAAATTTAGCTAAAGCAGGTCCAATCTTAAATTTGGAGGCCATTAATAATTACGAAGCAGAAAATATAGAATTTGACCTAAATACTTGGGATGGTTCAGATGTCTTTAATCTTGAAAATACATTATTAAATGTAATTACATTAAGGGTGAAAAACATTTTGGAGGATAACAAAGTCACCAACATTAGAATTTTACCTTTATGAGTTTTTTTAAAAAAAATTAAATTCTTGACCTTGCAATTAACTTTTGAGGGAAATGCAGTGAATTATTAAAAACTTCCTCCACCCCCTACCCAACCGCTCTTACCAACCGATCATTAATCGCTCTGCCAATGCCTTCTTCTGGCACGGCTTCTACAATAATTATTTCAGCATCCGAATCATCTGCTTTTCTAAGGGCTTGAAAAAGATTGCTTGCAGCTTCTTTTAAATCGCCCGCTTCTGATAATATCAATCCGTTTAAAAAGCTTACTGAATGAGGCAACTGCTTGAAGGCAATGTAAAAAAAACTGTTGTTTACGAGATTATCAACATCCACCGAAGATGAAAAAACAACTTTTTTATTGGGCGAGTAATGACTTACCAACATTCCAGGCGCTTGTGGCTTCGAGCTGCTTCGCAATATTCTGGAAATTGAAAATCCCAATACTTCTTCTATTTCTTCTCTACTAATTCCACCCTCTCTAAAAATGCTCACCTCGTTGCCATCAACACCCACAATGGTAGATTCTATGCCTATTTCGCAATTTCCACCATCTAAAATGTAGGGGATTTTATCACCTAATTGTTTGTGCACATGCATGGCCTGCGTAGGACTTACATACCCAAAAGGATTGGCACTCGGCGCTGCTAGTGGAAAATTTATTCTTTGCAGAAGCGCTAGGGTAAGTGGGTGATTCGGAACTCGAATTGCCAAGGTGTCTAAACCGCTACTAACAATTGCGGGAATGGCATCTGGGCGATCTACCAACAGCGTAAGTGGCCCTGGCCAAAATGCCTCTGCAAGTTTTAATGCGATGGGATTTGTAATATTTACCCAAGATTTTGCAGCCTCTAAACTGCCAAAATGAACAATTAATGGGTCGAAATGTGGGCGATTTTTTACTTCGAAAATATGGGCAATTGCCAATGGATTTGTAGCATTGGCCGCTAATCCATAAACCGTTTCGGTTGGAATGGCAACTAATTCGCCATCCGAAAGCAGCTCTGCTGCTAATTCTAAATCCTTGCCAATATTTTCTGGAATCATTGTCCAGATTTGATGCTGCCCATTTCTACATCAAAAACCAAATCTGCTTTGGGTGGAATGGTGGGCATTCTTCCCTGCTCGCCATAAGCAAGTTGATAAGGAATTACCACTCGAGCTTTTGCGCCTTTGTTAAGTAACAATGCCATTTCTTCAAATCCAACCATAACTTCTCTATGGCCAATAATAAAAGAAATCGGATTCCCTCTTTCAAAGCTGGAGTCGAATTTCTTGCCATTGGTCAAATATCCTGTGTAATTAACATAAACTCTGTTGGTGAGCTGAGCGGAATCTCCAGTTCCAGGTTTTATGAGGTAAAATTTTAATCCTGAGGCACTTATGTAAGGATTAATTCCAGTGGTGTCGTAAGGTTCGGGATTGGTTTTCTGAAATACTTGGTGTAATTCTATTTCGTATTTAAGAACCGATTGTGGTTTTATAATACCAACCCCATAGTTACCGTAGCCATGTTCTGGAGGAAAAACGAAAATTCCTTTTCCGCCAGCTTTCAATTTCTGAGTGGC
>DAIRTB010000536.1:0-1796 GCA_036804105.1 Bacteroidota bacterium
TTGGGATCAAGACCAAGACGGGTTTCTAGATATGCCGCTAAACGAGCAAGTTAATGTGCTAAATCGCTGGGAGTATCAGTCGGGCAAAAAGTTTCAAGCCAGAATTTTAGGTAAGGCACTTGTAGAAAACCGCACGTCCGGACAGGTGGCCGCACTAGACAATCTTGAAGGCACGTATGGCATCAACATAAAAACCCAAAGAGCAGGCGTAGATGCCAAATTGGGTTGGCTTTTTCCAGAAACGCCATGGCGTGGATTGGGTGTTTTGGCAAGTGCCACAGTTCACAATCAGCAGAGTATCTATGGCCGAAACCTGTATCAGGGCAATCAACAAACCTTTTTGCTCAATCAGATTTATCAAACCAAGATAGGAGACACCCGCCACAAACTAAAAACAGGTTTTTCTTTTTTGGGTGATGTTTATACCGAAATGCTCAACGATTCGGCTTTTTCGAGAACAGAATTGGTGCCGGGCGCTTTTGTGGAGTATCATTATCAGCCCAACGATAAGCGGGATATTATGGTAGGCACCCGTTTCGATTATCACAATTTATTCGGTTTAAGAGCTACGCCGAGAATCTCTTTCAAACAGAATTTTGGTAAGGCACAGGTAATTAGAGCAAGTTTCGGAAGTGCATTTAGGAGTGTAAACATCTTGGCAGAAAACCCGGGTATTTTGGCAAGTTCAAGAAGCATCGAAATTCAAAACGATCTTTCCCTACTGGAATCTTCTTGGGGTGGTGGATTGAATTACAGTTCGGAATTCGATTTATTCAATAAACGCAGCACCTTAAATGTAGATTTTTATCATACCCAATTTAGCAATCAGGTAGTGGTAGATCGGGAAACGCATGGCGTGGCCAAGATTTACAATTTAAATGGAGAATCGTACTCCAACAGTTACCAAATTGAGTGGAACTACCAGTTTATTAAGGGCTTCGAAAGTAGATTGGGGTATAGAATGGAGCGTTCTTTTATCACTTTTGGCGATGAACTGATGCTTAAGCCCTTTGTTCCTGCCCAGAAAATACTGTTCAATTTGGCTTACGCCAGCAGATTTGAAAAATTGAAGGCCGATTTTACCACTCAATGGTACGATGTAAAAAGAGTGCCCGGAATGACGGCCGAGCAACCCATGTTTAGCGATCAGTACTTTATTTTCAACGCACAAGTTGCTAGAAAATTTAAGCATTGGGAAGTTTACGTAGGTGCAGAAAATATTGGAGGCTTTGTGCAACCCGATCCAATTATGGGCATGGACGATCCATTTGGCCCGCATTTCGATGCAGGTTTGGTTTGGGGTCCCATGTTTGGAAGAAGAATTTACGCCGGATTTAGAATTAAAATTTCACAATAAACAATTAAAACAGTCAATAGTATGAGACAATTATTTATCGCCTTTTTAGGCCTATTTTTAATGAGCTTTCAGGCACAAGCACAGAAAGCAAATAAGAAAGAAAGCACCGTAGTTATTAAAACCAGCAGCGTGTGTAACATGTGCAAAAACACCTTAGAGAAAGCCATGGCTTTCGAAAAAGGCGTAAAAAGTTCGGAACTGAATGTAAAAACACAAGAACTCACGGTAGTGTACAACAAAAAGAAAACAGATGTAGCCAAGATAAAAGCAGCCATTAACGCAGTTGGCTACGATGCCGACGATATGTCCGCCAACGAGAAAGCATATGGTAAGCTACCCGATTGCTGCAAGAAAGACCAAGAAATACACGAGTAGGAGAGAAGCAGGCAATCACAAAGCCCACGGTATTAATCGTGGGTTTTGTGTTTTAGAAAGAAGC
>DAIRTB010000537.1:0-1772 GCA_036804105.1 Bacteroidota bacterium
TTGTTAAGTAAATTGGAAGCCCCTAATTTAAAGGTAGTTTTCCAATCTTCTTTGGTGTAGTTTACTTGGGCATCAATTAACCCATAGGAGGGCACAAAACCTGTAAACTGTGGAGATCCTTCAAATTGAAAACCCTGAATCCATTTGTAATTGATGTTGAAGCCCACATTATTAATCACAAATGCTCTAAAATCTAAGACCAATTCTCTTGCAGAAACGCCAATGTTGAATTTGTGCTCTGGCGTGTTGAAAGCTGGAATAATTGGATCGTCTGAGCCTCTTAAATCTAACCTATTCCAACTGTAGTTTCCATTTAATGCATATTTCTTGTGGAAATAATAATTGAAGCCAATGGCAAAACCCTGTGTAGTTACCATGTCGGTAGCATTGGCCGCTACCCGATACGCTTGAATATTTGTAGCTGCTAAACCATTTATAAGATTATCATCGAAAGTAACACCTAAATTAAACCCAATAAAATCTTGATAAAAACTATAATAATAGCCAGCATCTACATACAATTTATTCCAAAGAGTACCACGGTAACCCAATTCTATAGTTCTAACTTTTTCTGGTCTAATTGGTGCAACGTTAAAATATTCAAGATCTTCTTTTTCAAGTGAGTTTAAATAGTCTAAAAAAGAACTAATTACTACTAGAGAGTCGAAACCGTTTAAGTTACCAATTAAACGGGCTGTCCCCACATTGTAATATAAAAATTGGTCTGCAAGAGTTGGATTTCTTATGGCTGAGCTAACTGAAAAGCGGAGAACATGATCTTTCTTAATATTATATACCAAAGATCCAGCTGGTGAAGCTAAAACATTGAAGTTCTGATTTTTGTCTACTCTCATGGTAATGGCTGCAGTAAGTTTATTGTTATAAAACTTCTTCTCCCATCCACCATAAATACCAAATTCTCTATTAGTTATTACTACTCCATTTGTATCGCTAAAAATGGTTCCTTGAGAATTTGGTCTGTAAAAACGAACATTTCCGCCTACCCTAAATAAGCCCACCCTGGTTGTATCAAACATGTATTCTGCTTGGGTATGATACAATGCTGATCGATCAAAAAATCTCGAACCTCCCTCTAAGAAACTGGTACTGCTAATGGTCTTGTTAAAAATGGAATCGAAGGCAGCTGTTCCTGGCGCAAAACGGTTGAAACTTGGATTATTTGGGTTAAAAGCGCCCATGCTGTCGGCACTATTTCTTGCTCTATCATTTAGATTTCGCATTAGGTCCAGATTTTGGTTATAGAAAGCCTGCACTGCGTTTCTATAACCATTAATATCCGATCCAAAATCGGCAGATTTAGGAAACCCTGGATATAAATTAGGGTTGTTTAGTTCTGGCCTTATTGAGTTTCGCCAATAATTAGTGTAATCATCGAACCAAGTAAGATCGTCTTTTGCCGCTTGTTGCATCAATAATGCCGTAAAAACTGCATCATAAGAATTTCCTGCATCTTCGTTAGTTGCATAGGTTCTAATAAACCACTTATCTTTTTTTCTAAGCTCTAATCTATTCTGAAAGAACAGTACATCTTTTAAGCTGTACCTATTATCTCCTTGGTAAACTGTGGTACCAGTTCCAAAATTGGAGGCAGCAATTAATTCTACATTCGGTTTCATCATGTAGTGGAAAGCGGCACCTGTTTTTAAATTTCGGGTATTGTAATCTACAATGTCTTTTTCCTCGTAACCAGTTCTATAGAATCGATATAAGCCAGGTTGATTTAATGGATTATCAATTTCAAACAAGCGTTC
>DAIRTB010000538.1:0-1768 GCA_036804105.1 Bacteroidota bacterium
CCGTTTTTGGCACAGTAAGGGAGGCATTACAACTGAGCGTGTTTTTCGAGGGTAGGGAAATCACCCAATACCAAACAACCACCATTGGAGCTACTGCGAAATATGCGCCCAACAATAAAAGCTTTTACAAATTTATTGCCAGCACCTACCAATCTACCGAGCAAGAGAATTTCGATATTGAAGGTGCTTATCGATTAGATGCCTTAGAAACAGATTTGGGTTCAGATAATTTCGGAAAAGTTGCTTTTAACAAAGGCGTTGGCGGTTACCACAATTTCGCAAGGAACACCTTAAATGTTTCTGTTTACAATTTAGAAACCAAGGCCCGTTACGACCATTCGAATACATACAATACCCAGTGGGGCATAAAATTCCAGACAGAGCGCTTAAACGACAAGCTGTACGAATGGGGAAATATTGATTCAGCAGCTTTTTCAGTTCCTGCATTCAACGATTCGGTAATTGCATTTCCAATTTTTATTGATGCCACCAACCAAATAAATTCCAACAGATTTTCTGGATTCATTCAACAAGGAATCCTTTTTGGTGAAGACGATGCTTTTTCTTTAACAGGAGGCGTAAGATTTAACTATTGGACTTTCAATAATCAATTGGTAATTTCCCCAAGAGCGCAATTATTGTACACACCCATTAAAGGGAAAGACCTATCTTTCAGGGCCTCAATTGGTCAGTACGCCCAACCTGCATTTTTTAGAGAAATGCGAAATTTCGTGGGTGTAATTAACCCAGATATTAGAGCGCAACGCTCCATTCATTATGTAGTGGGAAGTCAGTTTGGGTTTAAAAGTTGGGACAGACCCTTTAAATTTGTTTCAGAATTTTATTACAAAAGTCTGCGTGACATTATTCCATACGAAGTTGAAAATGTGCGATTACGTTATTACGCATTTGATCAAGCTGATGGATATGCAGCAGGCCTTGACCTTAGAATTAACGGAGAATTTGTGCCTGGTATTGAATCTTGGGCTAGCTTGAGTTTCCTTCAAACAGAAGAAGATATTCGGGGCGATTTCTTTGTGAATGAAGATGGCGAGCAGGTAGAAATAGGATATATTCCCAGACCAACCGATCAACGAGTAAACTTCGCAATAACCTTTCAGGATTATTTGCCAAGCAACCCAACCTACAGAGTAAACTTAAATATTGTTTACGGAAGCAGACTTCCATTCGGCCCACCAAGTGAAGGCAGAGCCACCGACACCCTTAGAATGCCACCTTACCGAAGGGTTGACATTGGTTTCAGCAAGCAGTTTGTTAAGCTAGAAAAATACAAGGTTACCAAAAACTTCAAATCTATGTGGCTCAATGCCGAAGTTTTCAACCTTCTACAAGTGCTAAATACCATTTCATATACCTGGGTTCGAGATGCTGAAGGCAGGCAATATGCAGTACCCAACTATTTAACTAGAAGGCAATTAAACTTTAGATTAATTGTAGAATTCTAGCAGGCCAAACATCCTTAAAAAACCACTTTTTCTTTTTTTGGGTGATAATGGGTTGTGCTAATTTTAGGAGCAGCTAACTTCAAAAGCCAGTTGATCTATTCTTTGGATGTTTTATCCAAACACTTCGCCAGAAACATAAACCGAATCAATATGCTGTTGCCCAAATGCATAAGGAATAAATCCAGGCTTTATTCCATCTTTTAGAACGATGAAATTAGCTAGTTTTCTAGGCGTAATACTTCCTACTAAATGCCCCAATTGCATGGCCTCTGCCCCATTTTGTGTGGCTGCAATAAAGGCTT
>DAIRTB010000539.1:0-1733 GCA_036804105.1 Bacteroidota bacterium
GAATTGTAAACGGCACCACCGTTCACAGAAGTGAATTCGGCATAACCAATGGACTTTTTTGGAGTAAAGATGGAAGCAAATTAGCCTATTACCGCATGGACGAGACCATGGTTGAGAAGTATCCCATTTTCGATTTGGAGGCAATTCCTACAACTGTTAGAAATGTGCGTTATCCAATGGCAGGTAGAACATCGCACCACGTAAAGGTTTTTGTGTATGATGTGGCTTCTGCTAACAAAACGGAAATCAAAACTGAAGGTCCAGCCGAGCAGTACCTAACCAATTTGGCTTTTACTCCTGATGCTAAAACGCTCTTTATAGCGGTTTTAAATCGTGGACAAAACCATATGAAATTAAATACTTACGAAGCAAATTCTGGTAATTTCATCAAAACATTGTTCGAAGAAAAGCATGAGAAATATGTTGAGCCAGAGCACCCGCCAATGTTTTTGGGTAAGGGAAATCATTTCATTTGGCAGAGCGATCGAGATGGGTTTAGCCAACTTTATTTGTACGATTTAAACGGCAAATTATTGAAAAAACTTACTACTAATAAGTGTGATGTAAAAGTTTTAGGTACAGATGTTAAGCAATCGAAGCTCTTTCTTTCTGGTAGTTTCAAAGGCAATTATCTAAGAACAGACATAGCAGAGTTGAGTGTTTCTTCAGCAAAATTGAAGGTTTTAAGCAAATCAGATGGCACAAACATGTCGCTTTTTAGTAACTCAGGCAACTACTTCATTAATTACTTCAGCAGTGCAGATGTGCCGAGAGATATTACGCTTAATTCCACCGACGGAAAGTTGAACAAAACCTTGCTATCAGCAAAAAATATCTTAGAAAATTACAATACCGCCACGGTTAAAAATGTGCAGATGAAAACCAGCACGGGCATTCCCCTTTATGGCAAAATTATGCTTCCGCACGATTTCGATTCCACCAAGAAGTATCCTGTGGTTGTGTATTTGTATGGAGGTCCGCATTTGCAATTGATAAACGATAGATGGCCTGCTTCTGGTAATCTTTGGTACGATTACATGACCCAAAATGGGTTTATTGTTTTCAGTATGGATAATAGAGGTTCGAGCGGTAGAGGTCAAGATTTCGAAAATGCCATCCACAAAGAGGTGGGCACAAAAGAAATGGAAGACCAACTTACGGGAGTTGCTTACTTAAAAACCTTGCCTTATGTAGATGCTGAACGTTTGGGTGTGCACGGTTGGAGTTTCGGTGGATTTATGACTACCAGTCTCTTAACCCGTTACCCTGGAGTTTTCAAAGTTGGGGTTGCTGGCGGTCCGGTAATCGATTGGAAAATGTATGAAGTTATGTACACCGAGCGCTACATGGGGCATCCAGAATTCAATGTTAAAGGATATGAAGAGAACAACCTTTTGAACTATTCCAAAGATTTAGAAGGCAGATTGTTGATGATTCATGGTACTGAAGATGATGTGGTGGTTTGGCAGCACAGTTTGGCTTTCGTGCAAAAATGCGTTGAAGAAGGTGTTTTAATAGATTACATGGTTTATCCGGGGCATCCGCATAATGTGGGTGGCAAAGATCGCATCCACTTAATGAAAACCATTTCGCAATATTTCTTTGATCATTTAAAGTAGGGAAGAATGGATTACGGTGAATACCTCTTCACGGTAAGAGATGAATCTATAGTGAATTATGTAAAAAAAAGAAATTGACAATCGCAATATAAAAACAAGATATTTTAATGAAAT
>DAIRTB010000540.1:0-1042 GCA_036804105.1 Bacteroidota bacterium
AAAAAAACTCGACCCCGAAATCTACACCTGCGAATACATTAGTAGCGGCAGCTGGTATGCACCAGTTAGCATCCTTTATGTTAAACCAAAATCTCAATGATTAAAAACCTGCACGCCTTCTGGAAATTTTCCAGACCCCATACCATTGTTGGCAGTATTGTGAGTATTGTTACACTATATCTGCTTTCTGCAATTGGAGTTTACGATATTGGAAAGCCAGAATCTATTATGATTTTAGGTTTCAGCTTAATTTCTGCTTTAGCCTGTAATGTTTTTATTGTGGGTTTAAATCAGGTAATGGATATTGAAGTTGACAAAATAAACAAACCCTATCTACCACTTGCTGCAGGAACTTGGACTCAAAAAACAGGACTGCAAATCAGTTTGATTTCCCTTGGATTGGCATTGCTTATTGCCGCCAACATTTCTATGTTTTTCTTTGGATTGATTTTGCTGATTTCGATTATCGGAGCGGCCTACTCTTTGCCTCCCTTCAACATGAAAGCCAACCATTTTCTAGCTGCTGGGGCGATAACCGTTGTAAGAGGCTTACTGGTGAACTTAGGATTTTTTTACCATTTTCGAAATTCGATTTATGGAATCGGCAGCTTAGAGTTGTTGGTTTGGCCCCTTACTGTTTTTGTGTTGGCGTTTTCTTTGGGCATTGCCTGGTTTAAAGATATTCCAGATACCAAGGGAGATCAGCAATTTAAATTCGGAACCTTGGCATTGAAAATTGGTAGAAAAAGAACCTTGTACTTAGGATTATCTGTGGTTTCGATGGCATTTATTTACATCTTGATTCTCGGATTTTTCAACAAACTACCAGGAGGGAACCTGTTGTTTTACAGCAATTTGGTAATGCTTATTGCCTTTAACGTGTTCGGGTTGAGTTTGAATCTAGACAATCCGAAAAAAGTACGGGCATTTTACATCTTCTTTTGGGTGCTATTTTTTGCAGAATACATCTGCTATGGATTAGCGCCTTATCTGAATTGGTAAAATTCTAAGCTTGTGCCAAAGGCTGCAATAGCAAAAAGAA
>DAIRTB010000540.1:1052-1730 GCA_036804105.1 Bacteroidota bacterium
CTTGAATTAGAAAGAAAGTGGTGGCTAAGGGATTGTCCCAATTTCGTTTGGTAACATGTGCCAAGAAAATTACGATGTAAGAAAATACAAACCAAGCCACATAATTTTGAATAGGAATTACGCCCCCTTCCCAACTCCAGAAATCTAAAGCAATGGCTACGGGCTCAATTAACAAGTCTATGGCCACCATAAACGCAGCGCCTAAAGCCGCAACCGAATACGATTTCCATCCAGTTCTGTGTACAATATTTACGATGCAATAGATTAGGGTGGTCCAATTAAGGCCAATTACCAATGGCACATTAAATACCTGATAACCAAGTGTTTTACCATAAACGTAAGGGCCAAAAATCGCTCCAGTATAAACGCCAAGTGCTTCAAGAACAAAGCCAGAAAGATAAACCAAAACTAGAAAAATAACATCGCCTTTGGTCCATTTTATATGATGCGTAAAAAGTAAAATAGCCGCAAGGATAAGCGTAAAAGGAGTGGCCATTAAAAAATAATCCCTTGTTTGAGGCAAGCTTAAACCCAATACCCCAAAACCAAATAATATGAGCAAAAACCCTCTTGTAAAAATGAGTTTTCGCTTTCCAACTTCCATATTGCCCAAATAATCCAGATTAAAAAATTTCCCAAAAATAGCCATAGGAGTTGTTAAAATGCCATCAATTTTTG
>DAIRTB010000541.1:0-1730 GCA_036804105.1 Bacteroidota bacterium
AGAAAATTGGGCGCAGAAAGATCCACTTAACAATTACCAACAATACCTTTTAGATAAAGGTGTAATTACTCAAGAGGAGATTGAAGAAATAACACTTAACATAAAAGCCGAAATTCAAGCAGGATTAGATTACGCTTTCGCCTTACAACCCATCGTTCCGAACGATGAAGCCGAATTAAACGATGTTTATGCTCCTTTCGATAATATAGCCGAACTTCCATCGTCTTCTGGAAAAAAATCGACCAAAAGATTAATAGACGCCGTATCAGATGGTCTGCGCCAGTCTATGGAAAAGCACGATAATTTGGTTTTAATGGGACAAGACATTGCAGAATATGGTGGTGTTTTTAAAATTACCCAAGGTTTTGTGGAGCAATTTGGCAAGGATCGGGTTAGAAATACCCCGCTTTGTGAATCGGCCATTATTGGCGCTGGATTGGGTTTATCCATTAAACATAAAAAGGCAATGGTAGAAATGCAGTTTGCCGATTTTGTTACCAGCGGATTTAATCCAATCGTTAACAATTTAGCAAAGATTCACTACAGATGGGGGCAGAATGCCGATGTAATTATACGAATGCCAACAGGAGCTGGAGTTGGAGCTGGACCATTCCATTCGCAAAGTAACGAAGCTTGGTTTTTCCATGTTCCAGGCTTGAAGATTGTTTATCCAAGCAATCCATATGATGCAAAAGGATTATTGTGTGCGGCCATTAACGACCCAAATCCGTATTTATTCTTCGAACATAAATTCTTGTATCGTAGTATACAGGAAGAAATTCCAGACGAATATTATGCCTTAGAGGTCGGAAAAGCCAAGATAATTATTCAGGGTGATGAAGTTACTGTGGTTGCTTACGGATTGGCGGTACATTGGACACTCGA
Source organism: Bacteroidota bacterium (assembly GCA_036804105.1). Lineage (GTDB taxonomy): Bacteria > Bacteroidota > Bacteroidia > UBA7662 > DAIRTB01 > DAIRTB01. The sequence goes on from DAIRTB010000541.1 coordinate 886, forward strand.
ATTTAAAAAACTTAACCCACAGGTAAACTTGGAATTGGTTGATTTATGCACCCTAGTGCCTTGGGACAAAGAAACGGTATTAAATTCTGTAAAAAAAACAGGGCGAGCCATAATTGTGCATGAAGACACTTTAACAGGCGGAATTGGAGCAGAAATTGCTGCATTTTTAAGTGAATTTGCATTCCAACACCTTGATGCTCCGATAGTTAGGCATGGGGCTATGGATACACCGGTACCCTTCGATATGGGGCTAGAAGTGAACTTCTTAGGCAAAGAGAAATTTTTTTCTAAGCTTAACAAGTTGATAATGTTTTAAACTTCGAGTCTTTTTTTTTATATTAGCCCAATAAACCGCAATTAGAATGAGGAAAATATCCGTTTTATTAATGTTTTTTGCCATATTTGCTACCTCTGCAATGGCTCAAGACACCGTATTTATACAGCAATTTGAGCAACCCACGTTTACAAATATGACGTCTAGTGGGTCTTTAGGTTTTAATCACAATACTACTTATGCAGCAGGTGGAAGTACTGGAAGTGTTTTAGGTAAAAATTCAACCCCTATTGACCTGAATAATCAACCAACACTAACATCTGCAAGTTTTAGTACTGTTGGGAATTTTTTAATTAAATTGTCTTTTCAGCACATAGGCCTTATTTTTCCACTTGATTCTGGAAACATAGAGATTTCTAACAATAATGGCCCATGGATTAGACTTACCCCTGCCAATTCATCATATGTTGGCCAGTCATTTACCCATCTTCCAACAACGCCTGCCGCTAATAGACACTATAAATTTTCAGCAATTAGTCTTCCAAGTCGTTCAATATTTTTATGTTTATCA
>DAIRTB010000542.1:0-1726 GCA_036804105.1 Bacteroidota bacterium
AGCCAAGCGCTCGACCAAATTATTAAAGGTTACCCAAAAGTAAGTGGCGGACAAGTTTACTTATCGCAGAACACTGCAAATACCTTACAAACTGCCACCAACATTATGTCTGAATTGAAAGACGAGTTTGTGGCCATTGAACACCTTTTACTTGCATTTATTAAAGGTAAAGACAGCATTGCCAGTTTGTTAAAAGACAGCGGCATGACCGAAAAGCACCTCAAAATGGCGATTTCAGACCTTCGTCAAGGGGCAACGGTTAACAATCAACATGCAGAAAACTCTTACAATGCACTAAGCAAATACGGCAAAAACCTGAACGATTTAGCCAGAAAAGGTAAGCTCGATCCTGTTATCGGAAGAGATAACGAGATTAGAAGGGTAATTCAGATTCTTTCCAGAAGAACCAAAAACAACCCAATTCTTATTGGTGAGCCTGGTGTTGGTAAAACGGCTATTGCAGAAGGTATCGCCTTCAGAATTGTAAATGCCGATGTACCAGAAAACTTGAAATCTAAAACGGTTTTCAGCCTTGATATGGGCGCTTTAATTGCTGGAGCAAAATACAAAGGCGAATTCGAAGAGCGCTTAAAAGCAGTTATTAAAGAAGTAAGTGCTGCAGATGGCGAGATTATTCTTTTTATTGACGAAATCCATACCCTCGTTGGTGCAGGCGGCGGTGGCGAAGGCGCAATGGATGCCGCAAACATCCTTAAGCCAGCATTGGCTCGGGGTGAACTTAGAGCAATTGGTGCAACTACCTTGGCAGAATACCAGAAATACTTAGAAAAAGATAAGGCGCTAGAACGCCGTTTTCAAAAGGTTTTGGTAGATGAGCCGGATACCCAAGATGCCATCAGTATTTTACGTGGATTGAAGGAACGCTACGAATCGCACCACAAGGTGCGCATAAAAGACGAAGCCATTATTGCCGCAGTTGAATTATCACAACGCTACATAACCGATCGTTTTTTGCCAGATAAAGCCATCGACTTAATTGATGAAGCGGCTTCGAAATTACGCATCGAAATTGATTCTGTACCACAAGAGGTTGACGATCTGGAACGTAAAATCCTCCAATTAGAGATTGAGCGTGAGGCCATTAAGCGTGAACACGATGTAGAGAAAATGCGAATTCTAAGTGCCGAAATCGCCAATTTAAAAGAAGAGTCTGATCAACTTAAAGCTCGTTGGAAACAAGAGAAGGAGGTTGTGGAAGCCATTCAATCGGAAAAAGAAAAAATAGAACAAGTTCGTTTAGAAGCTGAACAGGCCGAACGCTTAGCCGATTTCGGTAAAGTTGCTGAGTTGAGATATGGAAAATTGCCTGAGCTTCAGGAGAATCTGAAAAATCACCAAACAAGATTGGCCGAAATTCAGTCGGAGCACAAAATGCTAAACGAAGAAGTTGGTGCCGAGGAAATTGCGGAGGTTGTAGCCAATTGGACGGGCATTCCAGTAACCAAAATGCTCGAAAGCGAGCGCCAGAAATTGCTACGCTTAGAGCAAGAATTACACAAGCGTGTGGTTGGTCAGGAAGAAGCCATTTCTGCCTTGTCTGATGCTGTTCGCAGAAGTAAAGCTGGATTGCAAGACGCTAAAAGACCTATCGGTTCCTTTATTTTCTTGGGTACGACTGGTGTTGGGAAAACCGAATTAGCAAAAGCATTGGCAGCTTATCTTTTCAACGACGATAACGCCATGGTGCGCATAGACATGAGCGAAT
>DAIRTB010000543.1:0-1721 GCA_036804105.1 Bacteroidota bacterium
TAAAAATCCTGTCACCTTTATTCTCATTCACGTAATTTTGAAATTTTAAGCATGAAAACATACTGGCGCCTGCTATCGTTTGCAAAACCGTTGAATCAATATTTGCCCTTATATCTCGTATTGGCCATTGTTTCCATTGTTTTTGGGTTACTCAATTTCACGCTGCTAATTCCTTTGCTCGATATCTTATTTAAAAAATCGGAGCAAGTTTCAACCATTGTTTTGCAAGATCCTGGCGCATTAAATACCCAAAATTTCAAGGCCTATTTTAACTATCAATTTATAGAATTGGTGGAAAACAACGGCCCTAAAAAAGCATTGGCCATAATTTGTGGGGTAATTATTGTATCCGTTTTTCTTTCTAATCTATTTCGATTTCTATCCATGCGGGTTTTAACCAACCTAAGAACTACCATAGTTAAGCGCATGAGAGAAAGCATGTTTAAAAAAATTAATGAGCTTCATGTAGGATTTTTCAACGATTCTAAAAAAGGCGACCTGATGTCTGCCCTATCCAACGATATTAACGAAGTAGAGCATTCTATTGTAAACACCATTCAGATTTTCTTGAAAGACCCTTTGGTGTTGCTTCTGTACCTGGTAGCACTTTTCCTGATGTCTGTAAAGCTTACGCTTTTTGTACTTCTGGTTTTCCCTATTTCTGGTTTGGTGATTTCGAGTATCACCAGGAAACTGAGAAAAGACGCCAAGAAGAGTCAGCAAATGCAAGGCGATATTTTAAGCATAATTGAAGAAACCATTTCTGGCACTAGAATTATTAAAGCATTTACTGCCGAGAACTTTGTTTTTAAACGTTTTGATAAAGAGAACTGGGGTTTCAGAAACTTGCTTAAAAGCATGTACAATAAAAGAGAAATGGCCTCTCCTATTTCTGAATTTTTAGGAATTGCGACCGTTGCGCTGGTAATTTATTTTGGAGGAAGTTTGGTAATAGATCAAAGCAGCGAGCTAAGCGGTTCTGCGTTTATTGCCTACATTATTCTTTTCTCTCAACTTCTAGTGCCAGCAAAAGGATTGGCTTCGGCAACTACCAACTTGCAAAGAGGCATGGCTTCTGGTGAAAGAATTTTTAAATTGCTGGATGAACCGGTGCTGATTTCTGAGCCAGTTAATGCCAAAAGTTTGAGCGAATTCCAACAAGACATCACCCTAAAAAATATAAGCTTTGCGTACGGCGACAAAGTGGTAATCAACAATTTGAGCCACACCTTCGAAAAAGGAAAAATTTATGCACTTGTTGGGCAATCGGGTGCTGGAAAATCTACTTTGCTTGACCTAATACCGAGATTTATTGATCCAGCTGCTGGAGAAATATTGCTAGACAACATCCCCCTAAACCAAATAAAACTCTACGATCTTAGAAAACAAATGGGTTTGGTAACGCAAGAAACCATTTTGTTTAACGATACTGTTTTTAACAACATCGCCTTCGGTATTGAAAATGCTTCTGAGGCTGATGTAATTCGAGCAGCAAAAATTGCGAATGCGCATTCTTTTATCACAGCTTTAGAAAATGGTTATCAAACCAATATTGGCGATAGAGGAAATAAACTTTCTGGCGGACAAAGGCAGCGCATAAGCATTGCACGTGCCGTTTTGAAAAATCCACCGATTTTGCTCTTAGACGAAGCCACATCGGCATTAGACACAGAATCGGAACGTTTGGTGCAAGACGCTTTGAATAATTTGATGCAAAACCG
>DAIRTB010000544.1:0-1721 GCA_036804105.1 Bacteroidota bacterium
ATCATGCACCACATCCAGATATAACGGCTTTGCGCCAAAGTTTATCCCAGGTTGATGGAAATGAAGTGGAAGCTTTTCAAGCAGAAGATTTTGTTAAGGATTTGTCAAGTTACCAGACCGTTGTGTTGCATCAGATTCCTGCAATTGGGAAAGATTACAGCGCTTTGTTGAAGAAAATTAGTGTTTCTGGAGTTTCAACTTTGTTTATTACGGGAACGCAAAGTAGTTTCGGTCAGCTAAGAAGCATACAAAATGTTTCGGGCTTAAATGTGATGCAAGCCAACTCTAGCAACCTCGTTTTGCCAGAATTGAATAACAACTTTTCGTTGTTTACGCTTTCAAATGAGCTGAAAACTACCTTGGCAACATTTCCGCCAGTAGAATCTGCCTTTGGCGATTACAGCACTGCTGGGAATGCACAAGTATTGCTTTCTCAGAGAATAGGAAGTGTTTCGAGTAATTATCCGCTTTTAGTTTTTGGCGAAGAAAATGGCAGAAGAATTGCGGTTTTCAACGGTTTAGGTCTTTGGAAATGGCGTTTAGAAGAGTTTAAAACCAAGCAGCAAGCACCAGCATTTCAGGAATTGTGGGCCAAAACCATTCAGTATTTGGGTAACAAAGAGCAGAGAAAACGTTTCGTTGTAGATCTACTCAAGAGCAAATTTGATGCTGGTGAGCAGATTACTTTCACCGCTAACTTGTACAATCCAAGTTTTGAATTGATAACCGATCCAGAAGTGAAAATGAGCATTAAAAACGACGAGGGCAAAGTTTTTCCTTTCGTTTTTGGGAAATCTGCCAATAATTATCAGCTAAATGCAGGTAGTTTTCCGGAAGGTGCTTACACATGGGTTGCAACTACCAAAACCAACGACGGAAGTTTTACCGCATCAGGAAGTTTCTCGGTAGAATATTTAAATCTGGAAGCAAATAACTTAACGGCCAATCACCAATTGCTGGAGAGTTTGGCTGCCAAAACAGGTAGCAATTCATTTCTTCCTAAAGATTTCGATGCCTGCTTGGCTGCCATAGAAGCATTGCCGTTTTTGAAACCGGTTTCTTACTTAGAGCAGAAATTAAGCGATTTAATTTCCATTAAATGGTTGTTGCTTTTGGTAATTATTATTGCAGCAATAGAGTGGTTTTTGAGGAAGTATTTAGGAAGTTACTAGCTTTGTAACTTCATACAAAACAAACGTGTTCTCTCCCGAACTTTTTACTGTCGCTGCACTTATTTCGCTGCTTACCCTAACCCTTATGGAAGTGGTTTTGGGGATAGACAATATTGTATTTATTTCCATTCTCACCAACAAATTGCCCAAAGAAAAGCAAGCTAATGCCAGGAGATTAGGCCTTGGAGCAGCCTTAGTTATCCGGGTAATTTTGCTCTTTTTTATCTCCTACATTGTGCAAGCAAAAAAGCCGCTCTTTACCATATTCGATTTCGATATGAGTACTAGAGACCTTATTTTGTTTTTAGGAGGATTGTTTTTATTGGCCAAATCAACCTCAGAAATTCACCATAAAGTTACAGGTGAAGCCGATGCAATTAATAACAAACCAGGTAAAGCAGTTTCGGTTCAGAACATTATCTTTCAGATTATATTACTAGATATTGTGTTCTCTTTCGATTCTATTCTCACAGCTGTTGGTCTGTCAGATCAAATCATTATCATGGTTTTGGCTGTGGTAATTTCTATGATTGTGATGCTACTTTTTGC
>DAIRTB010000545.1:0-1719 GCA_036804105.1 Bacteroidota bacterium
CTTTCACAGTCTATGGGTAAGCAAACCAGTTTCAGATCGTTTACTGAGGGCGATTGGTTTGATTTAATTGATACCGTTCCTATTGGTCAGGAAGTAATTTTCTACCACAGAGTTTTAGCTACCGATGGCAAGAACATCAACGCTGGAAACACCACCACCCTTCGTTTGAAAAGAAGTATTGATCCAGTTATTGGTTCAGTAGAAATTCCTGCACCAAATTTCGTTTTCGATGCAGGTTTCGAAAAACAAGCCTCTGCAGCTAATGGTCATGGTATAGCTGTTGATGCGGTTGGTAAAGTTTGGGCTGTTGCATTTGGTGGAAGAGTGAGGGTTTACAATCCAGATGGAACAGACCATATTTTTACGAGCACAAACGTAACTTACAATGCTGCAAACGATATTACCGCTTGGAATTTCAATGGAACCAACATCAATGCCGCAAATTTAAGAGGTGCAGGTAGAGACAACGATGGCAATATCTTGCTTACCAATTCAAACAGAAATCTCGTTAAAGTAGATTACATTACTGGAAACGTAATTGCCACAAGAAATTCTGGAACAAGCTTAAGCAACTTTACGGTTGATACTGCCGGTAGAGTTTTCGCCGCATCTGTTACAGGAAACGCACATTTCCTATGGAAGCAAAACGACACATTACCAAGTACCTACGATACTATTAGAAACAGTTTCAACATCGGTTTAAGACCTGGAGTTATTAGAGCTGCTGCAATTTCAAGAGAAGGAAACACGATTTATTTGCCTAACGAAGGCGGACAAAACATGTTTATTTATGGATCTAACGATGGATTGAATTTCGAATTAGACACCGTTTTACTTACAGGTTCAAATGCGAAGTGTAACTCAATTTACGCTGGTGCAGATTCTACTGTTTGGTATGTAACCAATAGCTCGGTGTTGAGAGCGATTCTCCATTTCAGAGATTTCAGAAACAACTTATCGTATCAATATGAGCTGAAAGATGTTGCTTCGAACGATTTAAGAGGCCTTGCATTTACTACCAACATGGATACTTTCTATGTAATTGGATCAGACAACGGAAGAATATCTCGTTACTATTTACCACAAGGTGGTGGTCCAACAGTTGTAATACCAAACGTTTTGGCTTACAATATTGGTCAAGTTAAAGGTGTAAGTACTCAAGGCGTTGCAGATTCATTAAACCGTTATGTTCGTTTAGGAGGTGTAATTCAAAGTAAAAATCTTTCAAGAACAGGTTCTGAGTATTTCCTATCTGATACCACCGGAAATGTGTTAATTAAGAATAGTGTTAGAAATTTAGGCAGCATATCAAAAGGAGATTCAATTTTCGCTTTCGGATGGGTTCGTCAGCAATTTGGGATGATCTTTATTGAAACAGATTCCCTACAAATGGTATCCGCAAACAATGCCTTAAACGCAGTTGCTAATGTTGCACAACTTACTGAAGTTACCGAAAGCGCAAAAGTTACTTTAGATAGTTTAGAACTGATAAATGCAACCGATTGGAGCAATTCAGGCTATTCTAAATTTGAGCTTGAGGCCTTAAAAGGAAACGACACCATTAAAATTCAAGTAAGATTTAATGCTGATTTATTTACATTACCAGCGCCGGGTAACAAGTTTAACCTAAGCGGATTTGTAATTCAAGAAGACTTTACATCGCCGTTTACTAGCAATTATATTCTTGTTCCAGTAGATACCCAAGATGTGAAATTGATT
>DAIRTB010000546.1:0-1718 GCA_036804105.1 Bacteroidota bacterium
GCCAATCATTTCTGACTGGCTTTCCGTAGTAGCGGGGACTGGACTCGAACCAGTGACCTTCGGGTTATGAGCCCGACGAGCTACCAACTGCTCTACCCCGCATTATATTTTTAACGACTGTTATTTTTAAATTGGATTGCAAATATAATTTGTTGAACTTTGCAATCAAAATTATTTTTAAAAAAACTTGGAACATAAAGCAGGCTTCGTAAATATTATCGGCAAACCAAACGCAGGAAAATCAACTTTAATGAATGCGTTAGTGGGTGAAAGATTGTCGATTATAACTTCTAAGGCGCAAACCACTCGTCATAGAATAATGGGAATTGTTAGTGGAGAAAATTTTCAAATTGTTTACTCAGATACCCCTGGATTCATCAAACCACGCTATGGATTGCAGAAATCGATGATGAATTTTGTGAACGATGCCCTTTTGGACGCTGATATTCTACTCTATTTGGTAGATATTTCAGACCCAGAAATGGACGAATCGCTCACCGAAAAAGTAAAAGAGAGCACTAGCCATGTTTTCATCATCCTAAATAAAGTAGATTTATCTACCCAAGGAGATGTTGAAATAAAAATGGCAGAATGGAAAGCCTTAATGCCAAATGCTGAGGTGTTCCCAGTTTCTGCGCTGGCTGGATTCAATTTAACCGCAATGTTTAATAGAATTATTGAGCTCTTGCCAGAAAGTCCAGCTTATTATCCGAAGGATGAGTTAACCGATAAACCCGAAAGATTTTTTGTTTCGGAAATAATTAGAGAGAAAATATTTTTGAATTATAGCAAAGAAGTGCCTTACAGCACAGAAGTTGTGGTAGAACGATTTAAAGACGAAACCAAAATTTTGGAAATAGACGCAACTATTTATGTAGAGCGCAAAAGCCAGAAAGGTATTGTTATTGGGCACGAAGGCAGTATGCTTAAAAAAGTTGGCACTGCAGCCCGTTTAGAAATGGAGAAATTTTTTGAGCGTAAAATATTCTTAAGTCTTCATGTTAAGGTTAAAGAAAATTGGCGAGATGATGAACATCAGCTGAAAAATTTTGGATATCACCAGGAATAAATTTATGAGTAGAATAGTAGCCATTGTTGGCAGACCAAATGTAGGGAAATCAACCCTTTTTAATAGATTAACAGAGTCGAGAAAAGCAATTGTAGACGATGTAAGTGGCGTAACTAGAGATCGCCATTACGGCAAATCTGAATGGTGTGGCGAGGAATTTACCATTATTGATACTGGTGGATACGTAAAAGGCTCAGACGATATTTTCGAAGAAGCCATTAGAGCTCAGGTGGAAACAGCCATTAACGAAGCCGACGTACTTTTATTTATGGTTGATGTAACTACCGATGTAACTGACCTCGATATGGCCATGGCAGATGTGCTTAGGAGAACCAAAAAGCCTGTTATGATGGTAACCAATAAAGTAGATCACAATGGCAGGTTGGCCGATGTTGCTCCATTTTATTCGATGGGCTTAGGCGAATTGTACCCAATTTCTGCAATAAGTGGAAGTGGTACTGGGGAACTTTTGGATGAGGTAGTAGCTAGACTTCCTCCAAAAAAAGAAGAAGAGCCTTTAGACTTACCTAAAATAACCATTGTAGGCAGACCAAATGTTGGTAAATCTACTTTGTTAAATGCACTTCTTGGTCATGAAAGAACCATTGTTACACCAATTGCTGGCACTACAAGAGATTCAATTTACACT
>DAIRTB010000547.1:0-1716 GCA_036804105.1 Bacteroidota bacterium
ACTGATTAATTCCGAGGCCAATAAAAGATACCGATGCAAACATAGTCATGGCACGGCGTGGATTAAACTCTGTTTTGGGTTCGAAAACCCAATATTTACTCAGGTAGTAGTTTAGTAAAACCGCAAAAGTAAATGCGATAGCATTTGCCACCAAGTAATGTTGTTCTACTTGATGCGTTAGATATTTAAAAATCCCGATTTCTAAAAGTGCACAAACCAGTCCTGAAACGGCAAATTTGCTAAACTTAATAATTACATGTCTCGCCAATAAGCGTTTCAGTATGCTTTTAAACATTTTGCAAAGTTAGCCTTTTTCTTTTTTTGTTGGATGATGGGAAATGCCAACCAATTGGATTTGCTTTTATTAGCAAAAAATAAGGTGGGTTGAAAGGGTTTAACGGAAATGTTGGGGTTAAAGCATTTCAGATCATTTTTCCCATTTGGGAAAAATGATCTGAGGTTGATTTCTGGATTTTTTAACTTGTCGTGGCTTATTTAACTCATCAATTGGGGCTCTTAAAATTCTTTAGACAAAATGGTTTGAACTACGGTTTTTAACTGTTGCAAATCCTTTTGTATTATTTCCCAAACTGCTGTTAACTTAATATTGAAGTATTCGTGGGCAATAATATTTCTGAATGCTCGAACCTTATACCAAGGGTAATTATATCGGTCTAATTTTTCTTTTTCAACATGAACTATAGCTTCACCAATAATAATAAATTGAAGGAGTACTGCGTTATTCAACATGTCGTTTTCGCAAAAAAAGGTTTGGTCTATGCCTTCAACAAATTTTTCAATATCTCCAATGGCTTTTTTGATATGCTCCAACCTTTTTTTGCTTTCAAAATTTTTGTCTTTCATAAATAAGTTTTAAATCAGGCTGAATATGTTCCAAAATATAAGATTTAAATGCATCTATAAAACCAAGATCTACTTTTTTATTTATGCTGACCTCTAATACATGTTGCAATTCAGCTAAATCGAAATAAGAAAATGTAGAATCAGTCTGTAATGCAATGTCAATATCACTCTTTGGGCCATCGTCTTGTCTAGAAAAGGAACCGTAAATCCATGCCTTTTCTACCTGTTGGAATTGAGGAAGTGCTGTTTTTATTATCTCAACTATTTTGTTTCTGTCTATTTTCTGGAAAGCTTTGTACTGAATTTTTTCTTCTGCAACCTGTAAAGCTTTTAATGCCAAAGCTTCATCTGCCATATCAAAAACAAATTTGTCAGACAGCCAAGAAACAAGCAAATCGTTTTCTGCTATCTCGAAAAAATTGGCAAGTTTTACAACCTGTTCACGTTTTGCATTACGTTTACCCTTCTCAATTTTACTTAAAATTGCTTGGTCTATGTTTAGGAATGCTGCAACGGTTCGAAGTGGTAGCCTTCTTTCATTCCTAAGTTTTCTTATCGATTCGCCAAAGTTGCTCATATTTCGACTTTTTGTTCAAAACAAGTTTGTATAATTTTGTTTTGTATAATTCTGTCAAAAATACAAACTTCAAGTTAGAATCTCCCCATCATCAACCAAAAAAAGAAAAGCTGGCAACCTTTTGATTACCAGCTTTTTTAGTATTTATTTTGAATCTAGGCTCTAGAGAATTTCTCTATTACTTCTTGGCTTACACCGGTATAACTGAAACCACCATCGTGAAATAGGTTCTGCATGGTAACCATCTTGGTGTAATCGCTAAACAACGAAACAAC
>DAIRTB010000548.1:0-1707 GCA_036804105.1 Bacteroidota bacterium
GTGGAGCAGCTCATTCGTCCAACAGGATTATTAGATCCGCCAATAGAAATAAGACCTATCGCCACGCAGGTAGACGATTTATTGAACGAAATTGAAATACGGGTTCAATTGAAAGAGCGTGTTTTGGTTACCACCCTCACCAAACGCATGGCCGAGGAGTTGACCAAATACATGAGCAATTTGCGGATAAAGTGTAAATACATCCACAGCGATGTAGATACTTTAGATCGTGTCGAGATTTTAAGAGATCTACGTTTAGGCGAAATTGATGTTTTAGTTGGTGTAAACTTACTAAGAGAAGGCCTCGATTTACCAGAGGTTTCTTTGGTTGCCATTTTAGATGCAGACAAGGAAGGTTTTTTGAGATCTGGGCGATCGTTAACTCAAACTGCGGGAAGAGCTGCTCGAAACGTAAAGGGTTTGGTAATTATGTATGCCGATAAAATTACCGATTCCATGCAGCAGACCATTAACGAAACTACCAGAAGGAGAGAAAAGCAAATTGCCTACAATACGCTACACAACATCACCCCCAAAGGAATTTTCAAGACCCGTGAGGAAATTATGGAACAGTCGTCGGTATTGGAAATTAGGGGAGAAGGAGGTGCTAAAAAAGTGTACATCGAACCAGAAATGAATGCAAGTGTTGCTGCAGATCCGGTTTTAGAATACGCATCGAAAGCGCAATTAGACAAGCTCATTTCATCCACCAAAAAGAAAATGGAAAAGGCAGCAAGAGACATGGATTTTATGGAAGCCGCACGTTTAAGAGACGAAATGTTTTCGTTAGAAAAACGTTTGCAGGAGCTTTTGTAAGATTTAAGTCATTCAATTAAGCAGGTTTACCATTTAATACATCATTTGCTTACCTTTGCACCTATGTTGGAAATGAAACGCATTAAAGCTTTAAAAGAGCTGCTTAATGGCGAAGTAGCGATCAAAATTGTAATTCTTGCGCATCACAAACCAGATGGCGATGCCATTGGATCGGGATTGGCGCTCTATAATTATTTGAAAAAGAAAGAGCACGATGTTGCTTTTGTAGTACCAAACGATTTTGGAAATAATTTAAATTACCTTTCAGGGGTAGAAAGTATTATAGATTTCGAGAAAGATCCTGCTGAAGCAGAATCGCCTATTGCCCATGCTGAATTGGTTTTTTGTCTAGATTTTAATAGCCTTAAAAGGATAAATGAACTTGGTCCCATTGTTGAAAAATGCTGGGCACGGAAAGTTTTAATTGATCACCATCTCTTTCCAGAAAATTTCGATGACTTTAGATTTATCGATCAAACAGCCTCTTCTACTGCAGAAATGGTGTATCGATTTATAGATCACATGGGCGATATTTCTTTAGTTGACGATAAAATTGGCGCTTGTATCTACACAGGTATTATGACCGACACAGGATCTTTCAGATTCAAATTGGCTTCGCCTTTGGCTCACAAAATTGTAGCTCATTTGTTGGAACTGGGGGTTAATCATGTCGAAATTCACGAATCGTTTTTCGATAGAGAATCGATATCGAAAATGAAATTCCTTGGGCATGTACTGCAAAACAAGCTTACTTATTTGCCAGAATATAAAACTGCTTACATTGCCATTTCTGCACAGGAGTTGGTAGATTACAACATCCAAACTGGCGAGACAGAAGGTTTGGTAAATTATGCATTGCGCTTAGACGGCGTAGTGTTTGCCGCTTTAATA
>DAIRTB010000549.1:0-1703 GCA_036804105.1 Bacteroidota bacterium
ACACTTTTAAAGTAAAGGCAATCAATAGTAAGGGCATTTCATCGGATTCCTTTGCTGAATTTCAGATTCAAGTAATTCCACCATTTTGGGAAACTTGGTGGTTTAAAACTTTGGCGGTTTTGGCAATACTTGGCATTTTCTATTTGGTTTATCGCATAAGAATCAACAACATACGCAAAGCTGAAAAACTAAAAACGGCTTACAATAAAAAAGTGGCAGAATTAGAAAGCACGGCATTACGCAGTCAGATGAATCCGCACTTCGTTTTCAACTCTCTCAACAGCATACAGAATTTTATTGCGAAGAACGATTTAGAATCCTCCAGCAGATATTTAAGCAAATTTGCTAAGCTTACTCGCTTGATTTTCGAACATTCAAAGCAGCAGTTTATAACACTTACGCAAGAAATTTCGGCTTTAAACACCTATGTAGCCTTAGAGCAGCTACGTTTCCAAAACAGCTTCGAATTTGAGATTTCAATAGATCCTGAGCTAAACCAAGATCAGGTAGAAATTCCGCCCATGCTGCTTCAACCCTTTGTTGAGAATGCAATTTGGCATGGCATAATGCACAAAACAGATGGCTTCGGAAAGATTTCGGTTAAAATCAGCAGAAATAAACCCAATATTCAAATCGAGATCGTAGATAATGGCATTGGTAGGAAAAAATCGGAGTCGCTTAAAAAACTCAATACCAGCAACCATCAGTCACGTGGGGTAATGCTTACCAAGGAGCGATTAGATTTGCTCAACACCCAAAATAATCTTGAAATTACTTGCGAAATTATTGACCTTTACAACGATTTAGTTGAGCCCCTTGGCACCAAAGTTTTAATTGTTATACCAGAAAACTAACATGAAAATTCTTCTTATAGACGATGAAACCGCCTGCACCGAACTCCTGCAGCGCTTGTTGGTACAAACTGGTTTAAGCACAACAATCGATACCTGTAACGACCCGAAAGAAGCACTAAAACTCCTTTTGAAACAAGCTTTCGATTTGGTATTTCTGGATATTGAAATGCCTTTCATGAATGGCTTTGATTTGTTGGACACCTTGCCAGAAATTAAATTCCACGTAATATTTACCACTGCCTTCGATAAATACGCACTCAAAGCCATAAAATTTTCTGCCTTAGATTATCTTTAAAAACCGATTGATGAAGAGGAACTTAGCAAAGCAATCGCTAAGTTTCAGAAGAACGAAGCAAATGCAAGTGCACATCAGTTTTCTGCATTGATAGAAAATGTAAAACACAAAAGATTTAATAAAATAGCCATTGCCAGCTCAGATGGAATTGAATTTGTGGAGGTGAACGATATCATCCGCTGCCAGTCGATAGGAAACTACACCAAACTTTTTTTGGGAAGTAAACGAGTGATTACCTCGTCTAAAACCTTAAAAGAATATGAGCTATTGCTACAGGAATTTGGTTTCGCACGAGTGCATAACAGCGATCTAATAAATCTTGCCCACATGCGCAAATACGTAAAAGGCGATGGCGGCCATGTAATTATGAACGATGGCAGCGAAGTGGAGGTTTCCCGCCGCAGAAAAGACGATTTTTTGAGCCAGATATGATTTTAAAACGGGTTTTAACCCGTTCTGGATGGTTTTTGAACAGGATTAAAGGATTTTTAGATGGGCAGGATTCCAACCACGGCCATCGCTCGGCTCTGCCGAGTGATTATTATGAGCATGGC
>DAIRTB010000550.1:0-1702 GCA_036804105.1 Bacteroidota bacterium
GCAAGACAATAATAGAATTATCAGTGCCATTAAAGATGGAGATATTGCGTATCTCTGTTCAGATCATCAGCCACTAGATCAAGAATCTAAGTTTTGCGAGTTCGATTTGGCAAAGTTTGGCGCTGCAGGATTAGAATCGGCTTTTGCGCTGGCACGAACTGCAACGAAAGATCAAATAGAATTGGCCGATTTGGTAAGCCTATTTAGTGAAGGTCCGTACCATGTTCTAGGTTTAGCAGTTCCAGAAATCACCCAAGAAAAAGAAGCTTGTTTAACGCTTTTCCACCCAGATTTCGAGTGGACATTCGAAAGTGAGCACATTGCTGGTGCAGCACAAAATTACCCTGCTTTGAGCCAAAAACTTGTTGGCAAACCCATGGGCGTCATCCACAAAAAACAAATAAACTTAAACTTATGATTATTGACACCGTAAATAATGCACTTTCCGGGCTTTTTGCAGGATTGAGAATGGTACTCGCTTACGAGCAGGTTCCAGCAGACAACCGCACTGTAAATGGTTTGAGAGAATGGTTTCAGCAAAACCCACATTTGCTGCCATTAGATGCTGAGTTAAGCGCTTTGCATGAGGAAGTTAAAGCGATTTTTGAAATTGAGGATTTTGAAAAAGCCTACGAAAGTTTAGATAAAATTTTAGATGAGCGCCCAGAATTAGGTCTTCAAGCGAATGTATTGATCGACCTTTTAGTATCGAATACCCTTGCTGCGAGCGAAGAAAATATGGATAATGAGGAGCTGGAAGAGAAAATCGACGATATTTTCGAAACCAATGGTTCTGAGGCATTTAGCATGTATTTCTATCTTCAAGAAGCATTAGACGAGCACCTGGAAGTAAGTTTCGAAGATTTTTTAAACGAGTTTCTGTTAATTCAAGATGATGATTATCAGGATGAATACGAAATCTACGAACCCTTATTAAAGTACCAAGAAATTACAGATGAGACCTTCCCTGTTTTGGTAGAAACCATAGAAAAAGCTGTGGAAGAAACCGAGCTAGAAGATGTTGGAACTGCCATGATGGCGTTCTTCAAATTGCCAAAAGATTTCGAGTTAAACTGCCTTTCTGTTCTGAAAACCGACATCGATAACATTAAGATTGTTCCCGTTTTGGCCTCATTCTTAGCCTATTATAACGGCTACGAATCGGTACCAAGCTATTTGAAGTTTAAGAAAGATGCAGCGGAATAGTAGCTTACCTTTTCTTTTGGGCATTGCATCGGCAGCAACAGTTTTAATACAAATGATGCTGATGCAGTACCAGTTTGATTTATCAGCGCTGGGTCGTTATCGATTTGCTACCGTTTGGGTGCCCATCGTTTTTCTTTTTATTTCTATTTTATTGGTGAAGAAAAGCCGAGAAACTCCGGAGTTCAGCTTTTTGGTGGCTTTTAAAGCGGGATTGAAAACGGTTTTAGCATCGGTAATCTTTGCGACACTATTTATAAGTGTTTGGATAACCTTAGACCCAGAAGTATTTCAAGCATATATAAACGATACCTTGCTGTTTATTGAACAGAATCAGGAGGATATGCAGAAAGATATTGCAGCAGCAGATTTCGAAAGATTGATACTAGAAACCAAGGGCACTTCGCAAAAAGTTTTAATATTCGATTACTTCCAGAAAAAGTTTTTTTGGGAAATTCTAGTTTGTGCATTAGTTTCGGCATTTCATAGAGTTTAAATT
>DAIRTB010000551.1:0-1701 GCA_036804105.1 Bacteroidota bacterium
CATCTCGCTTTAGCGAAGTGTTTTCAACCGAGCTCACCCCTCGCTATGATATGTCACCCACTTCAGGGCTCCAGGCTGGCGCATAAAAAAGTCCGCCGAAGCGAGATGACCTATCCCAGCACAGGATGAATACCTATACTAAAAAGCAAAAATAATCCATCAAGTTTCTACGGATCTTTTTTATTATGGGTCTGCCCAGACCCGTAAGAGCCCCGAAGCGGGTGACATATCTCAGCATAGGTCGAAGGCCTATGCTAAAAGGCAAAAATAATCCATCAAATTTCGTGTATCAATTTCCTCCATTTTTAAATGGAGGAAAATGAATTAGCATAATATATTTTGGCTTTAGCCCAAAAAATCAAATATTCTTTTTCAGCCAACTACATTCCCCCTCATTATCCCTCATTTCCGCATCCCAAATGTCCAGCCTCCACCTTTCCCAATTTTATCCACTATTTTTACCATCCACCGAACAATTTTAACCTGTTTCGTTGTTTCTCTAAGCATGGATTTTGAGCTAATTTCTACTTACCAGCCAACTGGCGATCAACCAACTGCCATTAAACAACTTACTGAAGGGTTGAATAATGGGCTGCCAGCGCAGGTTTTGTTGGGGGTAACTGGCTCTGGAAAAACTTTTACAGCGGCAAACGTTATTGCCAATGTGAATAGACCAACCTTGGTTCTAACACACAATAAAACTTTGGTGGCGCAGTTGTATGGAGAATTCAAGCATTTCTTCCCCAACAATGCAGTAGAGTACTTCGTAAGTTATTACGATTATTATCAGCCAGAAGCCTTCATTCCATCGTCTAACACCTACATTGAAAAGGACCTTTCCATCAACCAAGAAATAGAAAAGTTGAGGTTGAGAACTACTTCCTCGCTCATGTCTGGACGAAGAGATATTATTGTAGTGGCTTCTGTTTCTTGCATTTACGGTATGGGAAATCCCAAAGATTATGCCGACAAAGTTATTCGGGTAAGTAGGGGAGACCTCGTTAGTAGAAATGCTTTTCTGTATGCCCTGGTAGATAATTTGTATTCCAGAACCACCGCCGATTTCAACCGGGGCAATTTCCGAGTAAAAGGAGACACGGTAGATGTTTTCTTAGCTTATGCAGATTTCGCCTATCGCTTCACTTTTTTTGGTGATGAAATTGAGACCATCGAGGTGATCGACCCAATGAGTGGAAGATCTGAATCTGAGGTTAAAGACGTTGCCATCTTCCCAGCAAATAATTACGTTACGCCAAAAGAGCGTTTGCTTAGCGTTTTAAATGCCATTCAAGACGATATGGTTTTGCAGGTAGAATACTTTAAATCGGTTGGGAAATATCTGGAAGCCAAACGATTAGAAGATCGGGTTACCTTCGATTTAGAAATGATGCGAGAACTGGGTTACTGCTCTGGAATCGAAAATTACTCCCGTTACCTCGATCAAAGAAATTCTGGTGAGCGACCATTCTGCTTACTCGATTATTTCCCCAACGATTTTCTTTTGGTGGTGGATGAAAGCCACGTTACTATGCCACAGCTTCGTGCCATGTATGGCGGCGATCGAGCCAGAAAGCAAAACCTAGTAGAATTCGGATTTAGATTGCCCGCAGCTATGGATAATCGTCCGCTCAAGTTCGAAGAGTTTGAGGAAATAATTCCTCAATCCATTTTCGTAAGTGCAACTCCAGCAGATTACGAATT
>DAIRTB010000552.1:0-1691 GCA_036804105.1 Bacteroidota bacterium
GGTTTAACATGGAGTTCCGCTACACCAGCATTTATAAAACCGTAATGTAGCTTATATTTTAGAACTTCGCCACCTTTAAAAGCAACAATGGGCATAGTTCTTAAACTGTCAGAAGTATCTGAAACAGTGTTTGGTGCATCGGCTGGTTTAAAGCTTAAACAGCAAATTGCACTCAGTAGAATTATTATGTAGGCTTTCATAATTGTAGTTGGGCAAAAAACATACCAAACTTAGCAAAACCTTTTTAATCCAGAAAGGTGTTGAATTTTTAACCCTTATATTGTGTTACGAGACCAAACAAATGCGTAGCCATGTCGTCTGGAATCCCTATTTCAAATAAACCAAGAATAATTATTGTAGGAGGCGGCTTTGGCGGCCTTTTATTGGCTAAAAAGCTAAGTGGCAGCAATTATCAGGTAGTTTTAATAGATCGGCATAACTATCATACTTTTCAACCATTATTGTATCAAGTTGCAACTGGCGGTTTAGAATCTGGTTCAATTGCCCATCCGCTCAGAAGATTGCTTAAAAATCACCCAAATGTTTATTTCAGAATGGCAGAATTGCATTCTGTTGAACCAGAAAATAAAACAATTTCTACCAGTATTGGCGAAATTCCCTACGATTACCTAGTTTTAGCAACTGGCAGTAAAACCAACTTTTTCGGCAATAAAGAGATTGAAGAACATGCCATGAGGTTAAAAACCATTCCGCAGGCGCTCGACCTTCGCTCACTAATTCTCCAAAACCTAGAGCAAGCTTTGCTCGATACTGAGATTGGTAGCAGAGAGCGAAACATGAATTTTTTGGTGGTAGGCGGCGGGCCAACAGGGGTTGAAACCGCTGGTGCTTTGGGAGAATTAAAAAACCATGTGCTTCCAAAGGATTACCCAGAATTGGATATTAGAAGAATGCAAATTCACTTGATTGAAGCCGGTCCAAGAGTTTTGGCTGGCATGTCTGATCATGCCTCTGAAAAAGCATTAAAATTTCTTCAAGAACTCGATGTGAATGTTTGGCTGAATACGCAACTAATGGGTTACGATGGAAGTAAAGTAACTTTTTCTAAGGGTTCCTTAGATACCAACATGGTGCTTTGGACTGCAGGCGTAATTGGTGCAATTCCAACAGGTTTGCCAGAAGCCTGTATTGTTAGAGGAAATAGAATTGCTGTTGATGAATTTAATAGAATTCCATCACACCCAGAAATCTTGGTAATTGGCGATTTGGCTTTCCAAACTGAAGAAAAGTATCCAAAAGGTTATCCAGGAGTAGCCCCAGTTGCCATGCAGCACGCCAAAAATGTGGCAAGAAACTTCATCCGCCAAAGTAAAAACAAGACCTTAGTTCCTTTTAAGTATTTCGATAAAGGCAGCATGGCAACCATCGGTAGAAATAAAGCAGTGGTAGATTTAGGCCGATTTAGGTTTAGCGGCTTTTTTGCTTGGTTTGTGTGGATGACGGTTCATTTAATAAGTCTTGTAGGCTTTAGAAACAAAATTATAGTGCTTATAGACTGGTTCTGGAATTATATTTCGTACGATAGAGCCACGAGATTAATTCTTAGACCCTTCAAAAAAACCTAGTAATTTGCAGTTTCTAGTGCAAGGAAAAAATTAGTAAAACTCCTAATTAGCAGTTTTCGCTATTCTTGAAATTCTTAATTCCTTTTGCGCCAGCCTCCTAATTCA
>DAIRTB010000553.1:0-1689 GCA_036804105.1 Bacteroidota bacterium
GCTAAGATCTTCGTTAATGCTACAACCTGCCGAGAGGTATTCGTCTTTATGGTAACAACGGTGAGGAGAGGGTTGTACCGTAATGCTTAAATTTGGGTAGGAAGCCAACAAAATTTTGCAATGATCTGGCACTAGTGGTACTCTAAAATCTAGTGGTGTTTTACCCTCCCTAATTATTCCTAAATGCATAATTAATTTTGTTAATATTCCATTTTTTTGTACCAAAGGTAAGATTCATACTCCTCTTTTACTATACTTGTGGTAGATTTTAAATTTTAGCAAGTATGAAATATGCCCTAGTTTATTGCCTTGCCTTATTTATTTTTTATTCGTGTACGGTTGAACGTGCAACAGGAATTAAAATTAATAATAACGAAGTAGTTCTTAAACTAAATACTGGCACAACCCGAGGCGAATTAGATAGTATTAAAGCAGTGTTAGAAGCTCAAAAGGGCATAGTAATAGATTACAGTGAATCTGAATTTACTAAAGAAAATAAACTAAAAGTCCTTAAGCTAAATGTTGATTGTGGCAACGGAATTAAAGGCAGAGTTGAGGCTTCTGGATCAGCCTTGCAGAGTAAAGATTTCGGTTTTGCTAGGTTTTATACCAAAGATCAGCCATATCCTTTTGTTTCAGGAGAAACTACAGAGTATTAATGAGACTTATCGATCAACTTGGCAGGGAGGTAATATTAAATCATCAACCAAGTAGAATAGTTTCGCTTGTTCCATCTCAAACAGAATTAATTTCCT
This sequence comes from Bacteroidota bacterium, assembly GCA_036804105.1. Lineage (GTDB taxonomy): Bacteria > Bacteroidota > Bacteroidia > UBA7662 > DAIRTB01 > DAIRTB01. The sequence continues at coordinate 756 of DAIRTB010000553.1, forward strand.
TTTTAGGAGGAGATGAAATATTGGTTGGGATTACCAAGTTCTGCATACATCCGAACCATATTTTTAAATCGAAAGCTCGAATAGGTGGCACTAAAGATTTTTCTTTTGAACGAATTGCAGCATTAAAACCTGATTTGATAATTGGAAATAAGGAAGAAAATACCAAAGAAGGCATTCTTAAACTCGAAAAGGAGTTTCCAGTTTGGATGAGCGATATTTCCACCTTAAAAGATGCGTTGGAAATGATTTCAAAAGTGGGTGTCATTCTGCAAAAAGAAGCTAAGGCCCAAGATTTACAAAATAAAATATCTGATGGTTTTGCCAGGTTTAAGCAGTTAAAACCAACACCCAAAAAAGTTGTCTACCTTATTTGGAATAAGCCTTATATGGCTGCCGGAAGCAAAACTTTTATTGGAGATATGCAATCGAAATTAGGTTTCGAAAATCTAATTTCAGCATCAGTTTTACGATATCCTGAACTTTCTGATGATGATCTGATAAATCTGAATCCTGAAATTGTATTACTTTCTTCAGAACCATTTCCATTTAAGGAAAAGCATGTTACAGATCTTCAATCTAAACTGCCCAATGCCAAAATTTTACTTGTTGATGGCGAAATGTTTAGCTGGTACGGAAATAGGTTGTTGCAAAGTGTTGTTTATTTCGAAAATTTGATAAATCAATTAAAATAAAAAAACCTCCAGAATTGCGCTGGAGGTTCTCTTTTAATGACTCTTTATTATTTCTGAATAACCATTTTGGTTTTAATATTGGTGTTGTTTCCAACAACCTGAATGAAATACAAACCAGCATTCCATCTAGTAAGATCTAAGCTTAAATTACTGTTCAAATTATCTGAACCAATATTTAAAACTTGATTTTCTATTATTCTTCCTGTTACATCGATTACCGTTAAAGTATAATTACCTGTTTG
>DAIRTB010000554.1:0-1668 GCA_036804105.1 Bacteroidota bacterium
GCACGGTTTCCAGTGAAAGCTGGGTCTGCTGCGCCAATATTCATAATACCCACTGATCTCGAATAATTTGGCCCCCAATTGTGCATGTAGTAAACCGAGTAGCCCGTAAATGCCATGTTTTTCTCTCCGCCAAAGGGTAGATCTGCGAAAACATCTACGGCAAACATGTTGATGTCGTGGTTGGCGGTTATGGTATCGTTGTTGGAATTTACCGCATAACTTACCGTTCCTTTTGGTTGATTTTGGAAGCCTGCACCAATATTAAGAACTTTTTTGGTGCCGATGTAAGTACCCACGGTAAATGGCAGTAAATTAGACTCTTGGTCTTTAAATTGGTACATAACATAACCTGCTTTAATCCAAGTGTTTCCGTTGTTAATGTTGTTGTCTACAGCGGTATTCAAAACTTTATTTCCGCCAGAAACAGGAGGTATTAAATTGGTTGCATAAGGTCTACTGAGGTTGAAACGATAATCGAATTTTTCAGCAAGTTTACCTTTGGCGTAAACCCCAAAGTAGCGAGCAAATTGGTCGCTCAATTCTATAGTTGGCCAGTTGAAAATGGGTGCATCAATGGCAAGGAAATTAAGAGTGCTTCCGTTGGTCATTCTTGATATACCATGCCAGTAGTGCAATCCAGTTCCGAGGTAAAGAGTTGACTTGTTTACTTTTCCAGTGCTAGGATTTTTGGTTGGAACAATGGCATATTCGTTCCAAACATCATGAAAGAACAAACCCGGCTTCTTGCCCGAAGTATACGCTCCACCATTTCCTGTGATTCCCCCATTAGGAGCACCACCATTTATGAACGTTTGATTGTTAATTCCGATGTGTGTAAGAATAAGATACCTAGGTGAAATTTGTGCAAATGCTAAAAAACGAGCTCTTCGTATGCCCATATCGTAGCTCATATTTTCGGGAGTACCATTAACCATAGTGCCCGGATTGTTTTCTATTGCACGTGCCCAAATTTGGTTCCACACAATAAAGCGGATGTAAGAACTGCCATCGGGCTTGATGTTTACTTTCAGGCCAGAGCCGTAGTTTTCTGAACCCTGCGCATGCGAAAGTTGCTGATTACCAGCTAAGGCCATCAGCAAAAAGCAAAAAATGTAAAAGTTTTTCTTCATGATGTTGAGTTTATTGGGACGCCATTTGTTTGTGATTGGAATCTGGCGTCCAAACTCAGAAGAATTTTTAGGATAACAAGAGCTAGTATACTTTTTTGCTAAATAGCTATACTTTATTCCTTTTTAAAGCGCTCCCACTTAATAAGCATGAATTTATCGCCCAATTCTGTAAGGATTACCCCTGCACCATCCATGTTTTCTTTTTTGCTGAAATAAGTTTGCACTTCACTAAAACTCAATATTTTGTACGTTGGATGATAAGCCGCATGAGCGGGCGGTTTTATTTTGTATTGCCGCACCCAGTTCATTACCGAGACGTGGCTTACACCGAGCAATCGTTCAATTTCTCGGTAACTAATGCCTTCTATATACAGCTGAAGGGCTTTTGTAACATAATAGTCGTCTATTTTCTTTCCAGTTTTGGCAACTGTGAAATAATAATTACAGGCTTTGCAACGGTAGCGTTGCCGATCTTTTATAATGCCAGCCTTAGAAATTTGTTCCGATCCACACTTAGAACAAGCGTTTAGTGCCATAA
>DAIRTB010000555.1:0-1657 GCA_036804105.1 Bacteroidota bacterium
TACAATTCTAAAGAAGCAGAAATTGCTCCAAACGGCGATTTGTTAGCAATTAATCCAGTAACTGGTGGCACAACTTACGATTACCTGCTACCTCAGTTTCAACTAAAATATTCTTTAAACGAAAACACCAATCTTAGAGCATCTGGTACTTACAGCTATGCAAGACCAAATTTCTCAGAGATTATTCCTGCGCAAGAAGCTAACTTAGAAGATCGTGAATTATCTTTAGGAAATGCTGAACTAGTTCCAGTAAGTGCTGTAAATCTAGACCTTTTAGCAGAACGTTATTTCGGAAATGTTGGGGTTGTTTCAGGTGGAGTTTTCTACAAAAAGTTAGATAATTTTATCTACAACAGAACCTTGTTTGCTCAGCCTTACAGAAACAATCCAAATCTTTTGGTAAACATTACACAGGCTCAAAATGGAAATACGGCAAATCTTTTAGGTTTAGAATTGGCTTTCCAAAGATCGTTTAGCAAGTTGCCAGGTGCGCTAAAAGGATTATCGCTTTATGCAAACTATACTTACACAAGCTCAAGTGCAGATATCCAAAGTAGAATTTCAGATGCTGATAACCAAGACCTTAGAGAAACCATTACCCTTCCTGGTCAGGCAGCTCATGTTGGTAACTTATCGCTTAACTTCGAACATAAAAAGTTTAATGCTCGTGTTTCCATCAACTTTAATGGAGAATATTTACAGGAAGTTGGCGAATCTGCCGATTTCGATTTGTATGTAAAAAGACGCATGCAGCTAGATGCTAATGTAAATTATGCCATTAACAAGAAATTCAGAGTTTTTGGCGAATTCTTGAACCTTACCAACCAACCATTCGAAACGTTCCAAGGTAACAAAGACATTACCGTACAAACTGAGTTTTACTCTTTCTGGACACGTGTTGGCTTGAAATTCGATCTTTAATCACCCCCTAAAAACAAGAAAATGAAAAACATAACTCAAATTGCAATTTTTGCTTTGCTTGCAATAGGATTCCAAGCATGCGATAAAAAAAACGACAATGTGGCAACGCCAAATGTAGAAGATAATTTCCCACAACAAATTGTCTTAGCCGATGAAGGTGATGGCGATCTTGAAGACAACGACGAAGTTGAAATTGTACTTACCCTAACAGACAGGGTTGATCCAAAAGGAGAAAATCTTTCAGGCGTAATTGTTCCGCTTTCTGAATCAGTTAAAGTAAGTTTCGAATTATTAGACCCGAAAGGATTTACAAACTGGAGCGACTATTTGGTTGATGGAAAAGCGTTTTACGAGATAGACGATTGTATTACATCTGAAGATCAAAACATCGATTTAAATTTTGTTTTCAATCCTACCACAGGTAAAGGCTCGGTAACCTTCCCTAAAGGTATTGAAGAGTTAATTTTAGCTTTTGAAGTTGATGGAAATTTATTTGATAATAGCAGTATTGATTCAGATAGAGGTTTTTCTTTCCGCTTAACTGGAATTGAAACTGGAAGCAATACCGTGGTAAACACCAATAATGTGTTCGAATACAAGGTTTTAGACGATGATGTAATTTATGGTAGCTGGGTTTCCTCGCCTAATGCGGATGATTTAGCTGGACTTAAAGCCTTATTTGGTGGTATTGATAGCGATATTGAAGATCTTGAAGTTGCTGATATTAAAGAACTTG
>DAIRTB010000556.1:0-1657 GCA_036804105.1 Bacteroidota bacterium
CTCCCAAAACACAATGGATGGATGATTTCGATCTCTGCGCACCATATCTCTGATATCTTGGAGTGCGTTTTCCTGAAAGGTTTCGTTGCCAAAAAATTGCCAGCCAGCAAGACTGTTCATTACCAAAATGCCCAATTCATCGCAGGCGTTGAGAAATGCTTCTGCTTGCGCATAATGTGAAAGGCGAACCATATCGAAACCAGCATTTTTTATTTTTACGGCATCTCGGTACTGTGCTTCATCAGAAATTGCATAACCCAAATACGGATATTCTTGGTGACGATTTGTTCCATTGATATACAGTTTTTCATCGTTTAAATAATAACCATCGTCTCTAATTTCTGATTTCCGAATGCCAAAACGATCAGCAAAAACATCAACTGTTTTTCCATTTTCGAGGACCTCAATTTTTAGTTGATATAGATTCGGATTGTTGATAGACCACAAATCTGGTTCTCCAATGGTTAGATCTTTATTGACCTCTAAATCTGAATTTGCAGCAACCGAGTATTCAGGTGAAAAAATCTCAATTTGCCTATTCGATTTATTGGTGATGGTGTATTTCAAACGCAGCTTTTTGGCTTTGCTGAAATCGTTTTGAAGATGCACTTTTATGTTTCCAATCGCCTCATCTTTAGCAATTTTATGGAAATTTACAAAGACTCCGCCGCTTCCTTTTTTGTTGGCGTAAACGGCATCGGTAATGTGTAATTTATGGGTAGTAATCAGGTAAACGTTTCTATAAATTCCTGCATAGAAATTGAAATCTAAGTCTTTTAACGGTTTCCCGGGTGGAACTTCAGCATTATCTAAATTGCTAACTCTAAGTGAAATATTGAGTGGCTGTTTGTTGTTTACATACGGCGTTACATCCACCGAAAAAGGTAAATAACCACCCTTATGGTTGGCTACTTTCTGACCGTTTACAAAAACATCGGCCTCCATCATAACTCCTTCGAAATAGAGAAAAGCCTTTTGGTTTTTGTTGATTTTTACATCGAGTTTTTTCTGGTAATGAAAAATGCCTTGAAATTGATTTACAATTACAAGCGGTTCAATTTTGGCAGTGTGCGGAATACTAACTGTTGACCAAGCAGCATTTGCATCGTCCATTTTAAACTCCCAGTTTGCGCCAATATTCGTTTTGGCTCGTGATTGGGCTTCTGAACTTTTAGCGAAAGAAATCAGCAAAAAAAGAAAAAGCGTTGTGTTATAAAAATAATTCATCCACAAAAATTAATCTTTAAAAGCATCTAAGGCTGGCGATGGTTTTCCATCTGGCAACCAAGCACTTAAGCTGTAGCCACTCCACGATTTCTCGCCTTGTGGTTCCCAATACAAAACGCCTAAACCTCTTTTGTTGGGCACATTTTTCACAGCTTGTATCGTTGCGGCCAACAATTCGTAAGTATTCTGAACTTTATCGTACTCTCCACCAACTTCAACAATCATCACATCTTTGTTGTAACGACTTACCATATCGTTCAAGTTGAATTGCAGATCAGCAATGGTTTCGCTGTAATCCTTCTTAATCCAGTAAGGATAATATGACAGCCCGATAATATCATAGCGCACGTTCTGAGCCGTTGCGTTATCGAAAAAGTAGCGGAATTTCGCATTGTTGTTGCCTTCATCTACATGCACAATCACCTTGATT
>DAIRTB010000557.1:0-1639 GCA_036804105.1 Bacteroidota bacterium
TATCACCATTCGTTCAATTAGCTCGTATGGTATGGGTTGGTTTAATGGAAACTGCACAGAACCTTTGCCATATTTGTATTTGATCATTTCTTCTGCAAAAGCTTCATGGCCAGTGGGAGTTGCATAAAAGCCAATATGATTTTTGAAAGCCGCAAAGTAAACCAAGGGTTTCTTATGCGTTTTATAGGCTGGCATTTTGTAGGCCATGCTTTCTTCCGCATCTGGCGCATGTTTCAAAACAATTTCTCTTATTTTTTGGAGGATGTTCTGAACCTCGTCAGGAAAGCTACGTATGTAATCTTCAACGGTTTCCATGTTGTTCTTTGGTTTGTTGGGAATGCTAAATTAAAGAAATTGTTGGTGATTAATCTCAGGTTTACAGTTTTTCAAAAACTGTTCTCAATTTTTGTACACGGTTCACAGTTTTTCGTAAACTGTTCTCAAATTTTGTACACGGTTCACAGTTTTTCGTAAACTGTTCTCAATTCAATCTATTTCAGAACTACCCAATTCAAATTCGACCTCTTGGAGCCGATGAATAAAAAAATCAAAATCAAAAAAAACGACCCCGAATTGGGGTCGAACCTTTTTTGTTTTTACGGGAATTTCGGGAATTTAGAAAAATCAGGATCTCGCTTTTCTAGGAAAGAATTTTTACCTTCTTTCGCCTCATCTGATAAGTAATACAACAAGGTGGCATTTCCCGCTAATTCTTGAATTCCAGCCTGTCCGTCTAATTCTGCATTAAAAGAAGATTTCAACATTCTTAGTGCCAATGGGCTCTTGGTTTGAATCTTTTTACACCATTCAATAGTAGTTGCTTCCAATTGATCTAATGGAACTACTTTGTTAACCAAGCCCATGTCTAAGGCTTCTTTGGCATCGTATTGATCGCATAAGAACCAAATTTCTCTCGCTTTTTTCTGACCAACAATCCTTGCTAAGTAAGATGCACCAAAACCGCCATCGAAACTACCAACTTTTGGTCCAGTTTGGCCGAAACGGGCGTTTTCAGCAGCAATGGTTAAATCGCAAACCACGTGTAAAACATGCCCGCCGCCAATTGCCCAACCTGCAACCATGGCAATTACTGGTTTCGGGATGCTGCGTATAAGTTTCTGAAGATCAAGTACATTTAATCTCGGAACTTGGTCAGTTCCAATGTAACCGCCATGTCCACGAACGCTTTGATCGCCCCCGCTACAGAATGCTTTTCCACCTTCGCCCGTAAGAATTATTACATCAATTTTGGGTTCGTTTCTGCAAATTTCCATGGCCTGGATCATCTCCGAAACCGTAAGCGGCGTAAATGCATTGTGCACTTGAGGTCTGTTGATGCTTATTTTTGCAATGCCTTCATGAAACTGAAATAGTATCTCTTCGAATGGTTTAATGGTTTCCCATTGTACGTTATTGTGCATAAGGTATATGTTGTAATTTGTCTAAAATCGTTTGAATTTGGATTTTTGCAGATTTGGCATTCACTTGTATTTCTAGAACAGCCGCTTTTTCTTTTGGTTTCAAGAAGTGTTTAAAAAGCTCGTTCAATGCGTCGAAATCATTTGCTTGGAAATAGGTAAGTCCGTAGGCTTCGGTCAATTTTCCTAGATGAACTTGCTGAGGTGTTGCAAACAATTGC
>DAIRTB010000558.1:0-1635 GCA_036804105.1 Bacteroidota bacterium
CTGGTGCCCAAAATATTGTAGAGGTTATTCGAGTTTTACCCTCTGGCAAAATAATAATCGGCGGTGCATTTGATGAATTCGATGGCCATGAAACAGAAGGAGTTGCACTTTTAAATTCAAACGGATCAGTAGATACAAGTTTTACCTCTTTACTTCAAGTTGGTACAAACGGGCCTGTTTTTGACATTGCTATACAAAATGATGGCAAATTTGTATTAGCTGGTGGTTTCAACCGTTTTTTAAATGGAACGAGTGGCTCAGCAACTGGCGTTGTAAGATTATTGTCGAATGGAGCAAAAGATACAACCTTCCTTTATGGAGCAGGTTGCACACTTGGTTCTGGTAATGGTCCTGGACAAGCCTATTCTGTAAAAATTCTTTCGGATGGAAAAATTCTAGTTACTGGATTTTTCTCTAAGTATGATTTGGTGCAGCGAGGTGGGATTGCACAATTAAACCCTAATGGAACTCTAGATTTGAGTTTCAATAGCGACCCAGGTTTTGTTGGCGGTGCAAATGAACTTTTAGTAAATCCTTCTGATGGCAAAATTTATGTTTCTCACGGAGGAGGTGACTATCAAGGCGAAGTTTTATTCAATTACCACACCCCATTTTCTGGCCACAATATGTTTGTAATCCGCTTGAATGGAAGTGGCGGTTCAACCTCAGTTAATGAAAATCAATTGGCTAGAAACCCACTCATTGCCCATGTTTATCCGAATCCAGCAAGTCAGCAATTTACCTTGAACCTTTCTGGTGAGAGCTTAAATCAAAATAAAGAAACTACCGCTACCTTGATTGATTTGAATGGGAAAATCATTCTAAACAAACGAATCACAGAATCAGTAACCGAGATCGATGTAGCGCAAATACCAAAAGGTGTGTATTTTCTTAGAATTCAGAACAGTTTACATTCGGTTGTAAAGAAATTGGTGGTGAATTAGGTGTTTTCATAAGTTATCCCGAATGACTTTTAGTACTTAGCAATCCTTATAGATGATCCATTCTCAACCATTTCTTATTACAACCAATCCTTAAACGGGCTGCTTCCAATAACTTTTTCTAAGTTTATAGCAACCAACAACGGCTCAGATTGTGCGAATTTGAAAGAGTGGAAAACGGTATCAGAAAGCAATTTTAGCCACTTTAAGTTGCAATACAGCCCAACTGGCTATAATTTCGAAACAATTGAAACGGTATTTACCCAAGGCGATGGAACTCAGTTAAACAAATATAGCTACGAGCACAAAATTGAAGGCAGCTCCCTTTAAAACTACTATCAATTAAAAGTGGTACAGACAGGAGATAGAGCACCAGATTTTAGCAAGATTATGTCTAGCAGAAACAATTTTGCAGCAACTGATGCCAGCAAGTTCGAGTAGAATGATTATCCTTATCCATCTAATGGAGTTGTTAGGTCTGTCGATTTTACTACGAATAGTTCAGAAATGGTATTTTGGTTAATTTAAATTATGCAGAGTCGATAGATATTAAAACCAATAAGCTTTAATTAATTGATAATTCAACTGTTCCCATTACCAAAGAAAAAAGAGACGAATTACTTTAAACTGTGGCATATTAATCCTTCCATGATTCAAAGTAATTCGACTTCTTCACGAGAATGAGAAACAGACG
>DAIRTB010000559.1:0-1624 GCA_036804105.1 Bacteroidota bacterium
TACCACATCTGGTGTACCATCTGGAGCAAGAACTATTTTATTTGTAGTTATTTGAGAATTTGTATAAGTGTAGTTAAATCTAATTCCCAACCTGTTAAAATATTGAGTGTAATCAGCTTCTAGGCCAAAATTAATTGCATCATCAAAGTTTTGAGGTAAAATTCTGTTTGTAATAGCTGGCTCACCTGGAATTACTTGAGGAAAACCGTACTCGATTGGATCAATAATCTTTTTAAAGAAAACACCTGCCAATATTTGATTTATACCACTTGGAAAAAATTCGTACCTCAAGTCTACACTATGCCCTATGGAGGGTCTGAGGTCGGCATTACCTCTTTCGTTAAAAAACGAATCTCCACCACCATCTACTCTAATAATTGGAACAATTTCATAGAAACCAGGTCTGCTAATGCCTTTAAAATATGTTGCTTTTAAAAGCGCCTTCTGAGTTAAAGATTTTTTAACACTAACGGCTGGAAATAAATTAGTGTAGCTTTGCTCATTTATAGGATCTACAAGATCGAAAGATGCAGACAAAGTATTTATTTCATAACCTTGCACAGTATGTTCCATACGCAAACCCGCCTGAACATTAAATGTTTTGTACTCCCAAATTGAATTTACGTAAGCTGCAAAAATCTGCTCATTGGCATCATAAACCAAATTACTCCGATCACCACTTCCTAATGGATTGGCCATAGCATTAAACTTAACTTCCCCGAAATTATTCCAGTCAATTCCCTTAGTCTGGCCTATTACTTGTGAGTAATTGTAATAATTGAAGTAATTATCTCTAATTTTATTTCTGACAACACCACCAAACTGAAACTCAGTTTTATCGTTTATAAACCCTGGTTTGTATTTAAAATTGAAATAAGCGGAAATATCGGTATCCGTATTTCGCTCCCAAGCTCTGCTGTTTCTAGTTCCTTGGAAATAAACACTTTCTGCTATAATCTCGTTTAGCGAGTTATCAAAAGTTCCTGCTCTTGCAAAAACGCCATCATCTGGTCTATCATTTTTAGCTCTAGAGGCAACCAAATTCCAATTTGCTTCTAATTTTTCTGTTAGAGAATGCTTTCCACCAAAATCTATTATAGTAATGGTTTGAAAAATATTGCTAAAACGAGTTATTGGGTAAACCGCATAATTATCTGTTGCAACAAAACTCTCTCTTCTTACTTGATCTCTAACTCTAAATTCGTTCAACATGTACTGCCCAACATATAAATTGAAAGAGCTTCTGTTGTTTAGAGCATAGTCTAATCTACCATGTAACGCAATACGTTGCAATTGAGAACTAGTTTCCCTTTCTATGAGTTGTCTCATTAACTGAGGATTACCAGGTAAGTTACTTACACCTGGATCGTAAAAGTAGTTTGTTACAGGGCGATAAGAATTTTGAAAACTACCTCCAACCATAACTCCTAACTTATTATTTTTAAAACGGTTACCGTAAGTTAGATTGGCAAAAACATCTGGTAAAGGAGTTACATTTTTAAGAATCATGTTTTCTACAGGAAAATCTGCTGGAGTAGCTCTGTAGCTGTCACCATTAATTTCTTTTGGTGATTTTCTTGCGAGATTTGAACGATCGTAGGTGCCAAAGGGTCTGGTAAAGTTT
>DAIRTB010000560.1:0-1604 GCA_036804105.1 Bacteroidota bacterium
AATGGTTCTAGGCCAATAGAAAAAGATTATTTCGCCAAATCTTGCGGTTGAGGGATCGTTTGGTGTGGCTACATGTTTGTGGTGACCACGATTATGCTCAATAAAAAAATGCATATACATGGAGGTAGAAAGCAAGATTTTGGCCATGTTTTGCGCCATTTTATCGGATCGATGTCCCAGTTCGTGCGCCACATTAATGCCGAAAACACCACACAAAATCCCAAAAGAAAAAATATGCCCAGTTGCAGTTGTGCTATCAAAATCTCCCGTTTTCATCAACAAAAGGAAATATCCCATTGCGAATAGATGAATTGGAAAAACGAGGTAAATCAACCAATCGTAAACCTTATCGTGCTTGGCCAATGCTTCCTGAGTTTCACTCATGTTTTTGGCATTTGGCTTTAGAATAAGCTCTATTAATGGAAGCAATCCAAAAACGAAGAAAACGGTTGCAAAACTCCAAACACCCGTTTGCTGGAAAGCAAAAAAAGCCACCAGTGGAATGCTTAAAACAGTGAGATATTTTAACCTGTGCATTGCGCTAAATTAAAATATTTCCAGCATTTTACGCATTAATGGTGGCCAAATGTGAAAAATATTTTTAGATATCTCTATTGATATCGAATTGCTCTAAGTAATCGGCAACTTTACGAACGAAAGAACCTCCCAGAGCGCCGTTAACCACACGGTGGTCGTAAGCGTGCGAAAGGAACATCATATGACGAATTGCAATAACATCTCCTGTTGGCGTTTCCAAAACTGCTGGCTTCTTGCGAATTGCACCTGCAGCCATAATGCCAACCTGCGGCTGAGGAATAATCGGCGTGCCCATCACATTTCCGAAAGTACCCACATTGGTTAAGGTGTACGTTCCACCTTGAATTTCGTCTGGTGTTAGCTTGTTAATTCTTGCTCTAGCCGCCAAATCGTTTACCTTTTTGGTTAAGCCCGCAAGATTGTAGTGATCTGCATTTTTAATAACCGGAACAATTAAATTACCATTCGGAAGAGCTGCCGCCATACCAATGTTCAAATCTTTTTTCAGGATGATGCTACCATTATCCAAAGAAATGTTCATCATCGGGAAATCGCCCAAGGCTTTGGCAATAGCTTCAATAAATATTGGCGTGTAGGTAATTTTCTCGCCATATTTCTTCTCGAAATCTTTCTTAACACGTTCTCTCCAAAGTACCAAATTGGTAACATCGGCCTCCACGAAAGAAGTTACGTGAGGAGCTATCTGCTTAGCTTTCACCATGTTTTCAGCAATGAGCTTGCCCATTCGATCTAGCTCAATAATTTCCGAATTTCCAGAAACCGAAATGGCTGGTTTGCTAGCTTGTGGAGCTGGAGCTGCCTGTACTGGAGCGGCTTGTGCTGGTGTAGGCGTTTGAACTTGCTGAACTGGCGCATTTTTGCGTTGTTCAACAAATGCTAAAATATCTTTTTTGGTAACTCTTCCTTCAGAACCTGAACCCGGAAGCTGAGACAAATCGTTCATAGAAATGCCTTCGCTTGCAGCGATGCTTAATACAAGCGGCGAGTAAAATCTATTGGCATCTGCGGCTGGTTTCGGAGCATTTATTACTGCATCTACCAAAGCT
>DAIRTB010000561.1:0-1568 GCA_036804105.1 Bacteroidota bacterium
GAATATGGAAGCTTAGATTTACTTGCAAATTGCTCAATTTCAAATATTTGTGGTTTAGAATTTACTTCAATTGGCTCGCTTATAAACGATTCATTTCCATTTTCGTCAATCGCAGAAACAGCGTAAGTAGCATAATATTCATCCTCAATTTTAAAAGTATTTTGGGTGATGTTTTGCAGCTTTTCACCAAAACGATAGATGTCGTAAGACTGCGCACCTGCAAGTTTTTCCCAAGTTAATTGATTACTGTTTAAACTCACCTGAGGCGTTGGCAACGAAAATCGATTGGGTAGAAGGTTGATTTCTTGACCTTTCAAGGGTTTATTGTTCAGTTCAATTTCTATGGTGTGGTTGCCAGAAAGATTTGCAGGAATAAAGGCTTTATCAATATTTTCGCCGTTCAAGCGAACAGTTTTAATTTCGTTTCCGTACCCGATTATTTTTATGTTAAGGATGGCATTTCGGTATTTAAAATTGCTCAGCTCTTTAATACCTCCGTACGCTTTCGGAACAACGGGCTGGAAGTGAATCCCATCGGTTTCGAAATGCATGCCCATAAAAACCCGATGCACCATGGCGAGATTACCAGCCATACTCCACAACATGCTGTGCGAGTTGATTTCTGTCCCTTCGAAATCACCAGTTTCGGCAACAAAATTTTCGTAGTTGGTTAGGAACAGTGCACCGGCTCGATAAATGCAGGCTAAACCATGATTCAAAGCTGCTTCGTTACCAGATTTTCCCGCAGCAATATTCCAATAAGCTTGAACAAAAGGCCAAATTCCATTATTGTGGTACGGCGGAATTCCAGGAATCTGCGGATAAATACAAGTTGTTCCATAAGCAGTTAATGGCGCTTTCGAGATCATTTCGGCTGATTGTTTTTCATCAGCAACATCATACAAAACAGCAAGCGCAGCGCCCAAAGCTTCAAATCTTGGGGATGCAACAAGCTCTGATTTTCCATAGAGAAACTGGGCATAATACCCTTTTTCTTTCTGCCAAAGAAACTTGTTAATTCCTGATTTTATACCTTCTGCACGTTCAGAATAAACACTTCCATCTTGATTTTTCAGCTTCGAAATTTCTGCTAAAATCTTGTGCGCTTGATAATGCACCACATTAGTACCCAAGTTTTGAGAGACGTAAATATCCATATTGCTCATCCACTTTGGGTAGGTTTGTTCCCGCCAATCTAAGAAAGACGATTCACCACAAAACATACCCGTTTTCGGGTCGTAAAGCGTTTTGTAATCATCGTCTAAAGTGTTTTTTATTATGGGATAGATTTCATTCAGCCAATTTTCATCGCCCGTAACCTTATAGATTTCCCAAGCGGCAAGCACCCAAGTAGTTCTATCTGACGATACTGGCCAAGCACCGCCAGAACCCGTATCTTGAATAATTCTGTTGCGTTTTACTTTTTTACGAAGACTTATTTTGGCAACTTCAGGCTCATGATAAGCAAACGCCAGTATGGTTGAATAGCTAACATCTCTGGTCCAAACTCCCGCCCATTTTGCCCCGGTTCTAAAAGTGCTGTCGGCTTCAATATTCTGAATGGCTTC
>DAIRTB010000562.1:0-1564 GCA_036804105.1 Bacteroidota bacterium
TAGTGTCTTTCAATCCGATTGGAACTGGAACTCCAGTATTGGTGCCAACCTCATTGCTCACAAATGGCACAAGATTGGTAAAAATAGTATTCATGGTTGCGGCTGGCAAAGCAGAAAAAGCAGCCATTTGGCTTACCCTTCCAAGGACGCTGGCTGGCACATCTCCGTTATCGTTTATGGCTTTTGCAGTGCCTTCGTATGCACGTTTTTGCGCATTTATTCTGATTCCCGTAAAACTAACTTTTACAGGGATAAAACTTGTTCCTAAGCCAGGAACAGGATTTATCATCACCAAACCTTCACCAGAAAAAGTTGAGCCTGGTTGCCGATTATTAACTTTTGTAACCTTTATTTTATGGTGACCGATGGATATCATATCGTTCACCTTCAAGGTATCGTACATCGCCATTTCGTAGGCGGCCAAGGGAGGGAAATTACAATCGGCAGAAAGACATTCTGTATCTCCACGGTCTAGTGTATCGGTGGCATTTAGCACAAAAACATCAGAAGCGATATAACCTTCTGCGGTTTTTGCGGTATCGTCTGGATTTGTAAGCCATTTTGCTCGCCACCAGTATTTTCCACGCAATGGAAAATGTACTTCCTGAGCTATTTCGTTATAAATAGAATCGAACGATGCTTGCAGATTCACATCGTTAGCAAGCGGCATAAACTTCTTGAAAGGAAATCGGAAGTAACGATAAACCGAATCGAACCCAGCAGTGGTTGCGAATTCAATTACCAAGGTTTCGTTTATTACCAAAACGGAATCGTAACCATAAGCCTTGGCCACTTTATCTATGTTCGATAAACCAGAAAACGGATTGTTAGGTCTCTTTGCTGGTGTAATCCTGAAGGTAATTTTACCAGTATCAATGCTGGCATCGTTCTCCGGAAAAACAATTTGGGGCTTGCCCATTCCATAATTAAATGTACCTATTTTGTTGATGTTCTGAGGTATTGGATTATTCCGCAAACGGAGTTCCGCAGCAATTTCTGCATCGTAAGTTCTTCCTCTAATGAAGAGTGGCGTTGTGCCCGTATTGTTTCCTTTTAGAGTGAAGTAAGTAGTAGAAGCCTCTGGGAGTGGGATGTTTCCATTGGCAGATTCTACAAACTTCTTGGGCCCATTGGGATAATCGAATTCCATAACCCGCTCGTCTATAAGCTGATTATTCTCCTTGAAAGTGAGGGTGAAATCTACTTCCTCCACATCGTTACTATACGGATACCAAACGCCTAAAACCGCAGGAACTTGAAAGGGAAGCGTATCTGCAAAAGCTGGTGCCAGGAGATCAATACCGAAGTTGGAGTTGGAAACATTTGGCTCATCGCCATAGGTAAACTGGCAAACTTGGCTGTATCCATTGTTGCGGAAATTGAAGGCAGAATCTGGACTGAAAGCCCTAACCCGAAGCACATATTTCGCCCCAAGTTTCATTTGCTGGTGGATGTTGTTGATGTTGAAAACCGTGGCAGGAGTTACCTCGCTCAAGAAAATTGGTCGGGTAGCGGTAAAAATCGCATCGTTTACTTCCCGATTTGCAGGATAAACTTCCACTAC
>DAIRTB010000563.1:0-1561 GCA_036804105.1 Bacteroidota bacterium
AAATAGATCAAACCAAATGGCATGCTCCAGGTCTATTCGATAAAATTACTGGAGAAATTTACAAGCCGAAAATAAATCAGCCACAACCCCCTAAGTTTCAAGATGTTTTTGGCCATACTTTAGTAGAATTAGCTAAAGAAAATAAAAACATTATCGGGGTAACACCTGCTATGCCTTCGGGAAGTTCTCTCAATATTATGATGCGAGAAATTCCAGAAAGAGCTTTTGATGTAGGTATTGCAGAACAACATGCTGTAACTTTCTCTGCTGGAATGGCAACACAAGGCATGAAGGTTTTCTGCAATATATACTCTTCTTTTATGCAAAGAGCCTACGATCAGGTAATGCACGATGTGGCTTTGCAAAAGCTACCGGTGGTTTTTTGTTTAGATAGAGCAGGCATTGCTGGAGCCGATGGCCCAACGCATCATGGCGCATACGATATTGCCTATATGCGTTGTCTACCTCACATGGTTATAGCCGCTCCTCTTAATGAAGAAGAACTCCGAAACTTAATGTTTACAGCTTCTGAATACCAAGCAGGTCCATTTACCATTCGTTACCCAAGAGGAAACGGCGTTATGCCCGTTTGGAAAACTCCCCTCAAAGCAATTGAAATTGGCAAAGGACAAAAAATTAAATCTGGAACAGATGTTGCCATTCTAACCATTGGGTCAATTGGAAATCTAGCGATTAATGCAACTGAAGCGCTTGAGAAAAACGGCATTTCTGCTGCACATTATGATCTAAGATTTGTGAAACCTCTCGATGCGGACTTGCTTCAAGAAGTTTTCCAGAATTTCGACAAAATTGTTACCGTAGAAGATGGTACCATAGTTGGCGGAATGGGAAGTGCAATTTTAGAATTTATGGCAGATAATGGTTACAGCGCCAGAATTACTCGTTTAGGAATGCCCGACGAATACATTGAACATGGCGAGCAATCTGAACTATACAGAGAATGTGGTTACGACACACAAGGAATAATTACAGCTGTTGAAGAATTGCTAACAGCGCAGGTTTTAAAGCACCTATAATTCTTAATTCTTTATTCCTCTACTAAATTGCCGTTCAAAAAGCTCAGAATGGCTTGGTAAGATTTCATCTCGTTTTCTTTCCGTTTGAAACCATGGCTTTCGTTATCGAGTAAAATAAGTTCTACTTTTTTACCTTCGGCCTTTAGCTTCGACGAGATAATTTCGATGTCTTTGGTTTGAACTCGATCGTCTTTTGCACCATGAATTAGCATTACAGGGTGCTGAATATTGGCAATATTGTTAATCGGCGAGATTGCCGCTAATTGCAAAGAATCGGCAGATTTCGGATCGCCCATTTCCTCATAAAGTGCATTTCGGTAAGATTCCCACCAAGTTGGAATTGCGTTTAGCGTGTGCATCCAATTCACAATTCCGAACAAACTAACCGCAGATTTGAATTCTCCTGGGTGGTGCGTCATAGCAGTTAAGGCCAGAAATCCTCCATAAGAACCGCCCAAAATGGCAATTTTGCTGGTGTCTACATTCTCTAGTGTGGCTAAATAATTCTTTGCAGCCACCAGATC
>DAIRTB010000564.1:0-1560 GCA_036804105.1 Bacteroidota bacterium
ATATGAGCCATAAGGAGCTTTAACAGCAGTAGTAAAGGTAAATACATAAATTAGGCTAGCTGTTTGTAACGATTTAAAAAATGCTTAATGGTATGCCAATTTAAGCTCTTTTTTCTAGAGTTGATTGCTGGTTGTGTAACCCCTAAATGCTTAGCAATTTCCATTTCTTTAGTGTCTAAAAGCAGGTAACTCATCATTTCTGCGCCAGAAATTGTCCATTTTTGCATTAACGCCTCTGTAAATCTGCAATATAAATCAAGTTCAAGATTCAGATTTTCGTTTTCAGTTACAATTTTTAGGCTTCTAGCTTCAGCTTTCATCCCATCTAAATGTTGACCACTTAATCTAAACGCAGATCCGTCTGACTCCAGGGGGTTGACTCCGAAATGGCTAATTTCTCCAAGGCCTATGCATACACGCACATCAAAATCGCCCATACCTTTTACTCGATTTTTCATTGTTTTTGCAAAACAAATTATGCCAAATGTAATGTTTAGTGCAAATTGAGGATTATCTACAACGCCTTGAAAACCATCTCCACGAGTAAAAATAAAATTCTCTTTAGGAAAAAATTCGCTTTCTAATTGCTTAAAATAAGTTTTGAATTCTTTTTGAATCTCTGGAAAATATGCCTGATGCTTTTTGGATGAAACAATGTCTCCACTTATTACCGCATGTACGTTTGTCTGTTTTGACATAAGAAATCAAAACTAGCTAAATAATTAGGATTGAGCAATATGGGATGGGATTTTTATTTTGATGTGATGGCGTTGTTCTTTAAGCGAAGGGCTTTACCCCTCGCTTAGATATGTTACCCACTTCGGGGCTCTAACGTATCTTGACTGCGGATATCATCACATCAAAAAAATCAGCACATTAGCACATCAGCACATCATCACATCAAAAAAATCATCGATTATTCATGTACCTACGTTGCATCATTTCAGGTGTTACCCCTGGTGGTAGATCCAAATCTGGAGCTTTAAATTTACGCAAATTGTAGGTGAAGGTTAACATGGCATAACGGGTTAATACCAGCGTTCGGTTATCCTCAATAAATAAATCTGTAACGGTTCTGGTAATGCTGTTGTTCTGATTTAAAATATCGAATACGGTGAGTCTAATTTCTGCTGCATTATTTTTCAAGAACTTCCTCCCGATTGCTGCATTCCACAAAAAGAAGTTTTGATTGAAATCTTCACCATAGCC
This sequence comes from Bacteroidota bacterium, assembly GCA_036804105.1. Classification (GTDB taxonomy): domain Bacteria; phylum Bacteroidota; class Bacteroidia; order UBA7662; family DAIRTB01; genus DAIRTB01. The sequence continues at coordinate 1,210 of DAIRTB010000564.1, forward strand.
TGTAAATAAGTTGTTGTTTAAATCGGTATTAAAAACCCATTTTGTGGTTGGCATGTAGTTGATTTTAAATCCAGAAATCTGTTGGAAAAAGTTGCTATTTTGGTTTGGCTGATTGCTGTTTCTAACAATGTTGTAGTTTCCACTATAATTTAAGGTAAAATCTATTTTGGTGCTAATATTACTTCCCCAAACAAAACCTGCATTTAGATTGGTATTGTTGATGTAATTATCTACAAAATTAATTCTGCCTGGATTTATTGAGTAGGTAACTCCTCCGTTTAAATTCAAGTTGCTCTTTATCACTTTTTTAATGGGCATGCTATAATTAAAAAAGCTTCGGAGGCCGTATGC
>DAIRTB010000565.1:0-1557 GCA_036804105.1 Bacteroidota bacterium
TTGGTTTTCAAAAGCGATGAAGTAGTTTATGTTGACGACTACGCACATCATCCAACTGAAATAGAAGCTTTTTTAGGCTCTTTAAAGCAATTGTATCCTGGAAAACCAGTAACTGCAATCTTCCAACCTCATTTATTCAGCCGAACTAGAGATTTTGCAGCAGGTTTTGCAAAGGCATTATCGCTTGCAGATGTGTTGATAATCATGCCAATTTATCCAGCAAGAGAATTACCCATTCCGAATGTAAACGCAGAAATGCTTTTAGAAAGGGCTACTTCTTCGGTTAAAATGGTCTTAAATCACCAAGAAGTAATAAAATGGGTTGAAGCCAATGAAATTTGCCTTTTGGCAACTATTGGCGCTGGAGATATTGATCGTTTGGTGCAACCTATTACTAAAATTCTACAAAAACAGACAGGAGGTTCAATATGAAAAACTGGATGAAAATTGTAATTCTACTGCTTTTAATTACGGGTGCTTTCGTGGCTTTTAAAATAAGCGATAAGGAAGTTTCTAACCCAGTTTGTACCGCTGTTAATGTATCGATTATTGCTGACACAGAAAAGCCGATTATTGACGAAGCTACTCTTTTCGAGTTTGCTGGATTGAAGAAACTGAAGGGCAAAAAGCTTACCGACGTCAACCTAAAATCGATCGAGAAAAAAGCAGAAAAGCATCCATACATAGCAGATGCAAGTGCTTACAGCAATTTAGATGGAGTTATTACCCTAAGTGTTGTTTTGCGCCAACCTGTGCTGCGAGTTTTTAACACCAGAGATCAGAGTTTTTATGTGGATAAGAATGGTGTGAAACTGCCTTTGCCTGAGCAACCTGTTCCGTTAGATATTTTGGTGGCGAACGGTTACATAACTGAACAATATAAAGCCGATACCATTGCTACGAAAGTTGTTGCAGAGTTGCTGAAACTGGCTCAATACTTTTCTGAAAACCCAGATCAAGCTGCGCTTTTTAGTCAGGTATATGTAAACGCAAACCAAGAGTTGGAGTTGGTGCCCATTATTGGCGATCAGCAAATCCTCATCGGCAACACCCAAAAACTAGACAAGAAAATGGAGTACCTCTTTGCCTTCTACAAATCGGATGTAGATTGGAATAAATATGAATCAATTAACCTGAAGTACCAGAATCAAATAATTTGTAAACGATAAAACATGGCAACTATAACTCCAAATAATATGCATGAACCAGAATTGGTAGCTGGCCTAGATATAGGTACTACTAAAATTTGCGCCATCGTTGGTATGAAAAACGAGCATGGCAAAATTGAAATTTTGGGCATGGGCAAGGCTGAATCTATGGGCGTTAACAGAGGTATCGTTATGAATATTGAAAGAACGGTACAGGCCATTAAGCACGCAATTGCAGAGGCAGAAAGCGAATCGGGTGTTGATATAAAGCAATTAAATGTGGGTATTGCAGGGCAGCATATTCAAAGTTTGCGCCAAAAGGGAATGATTACCCTCAACAAAACTGCCGACGATGAGATTGATCAGAAAGATCTCGACAACCTAACCGAAAGCATGTATAAACTGGCGA
>DAIRTB010000566.1:0-1543 GCA_036804105.1 Bacteroidota bacterium
ATTTCATGCTTTATCCGAACCCGAACAATGGCGTTTTCAGCATTCGTTCTAATGGTAATTTCGAAAAAGTGAACGTTAGTGTGATAGACATTTTTGGTAAGCTGGTTTATAGAAGTGAAGAATCGTTTTTCACAGATGCAGATACCAACTTCGAAACCGCTGGTTTAGCACAAGGCACCTATTTGGTTAGATTCACCCTCGCCAACGGAAAGGTTCAAACTAAGAAATTGGTGGTAATAAATCCGAATTAAGTGGTAGAGGCGAATTGCATTCGCCCGAAAGCAAACTATTAAATTGCATTCGCCAGAGGACTACCATTACATTAAAATGTTTTTGCAAAACCAAAATCCCCCAAATCATTTAACGATATGGGGGATTTTAGGTTTTTAGGAATCAGTTTGATGATTCCGGATTCTACTCTTCCACTTTCTCTATCCTTATCCCCACATCTGCAATACCCAAAAGTGGATTGTCTCGCATATCCTGTTTCAAGGTTGCTTTGTAAGTGCCTATTTCAGACAACTTTAAGTTGTCTTTAACCTTTATCTTACAGGTGTACAAACCATTTGAACCATCGCCCAGCCATTTACCAGTTTCATCTGCCAGAAGAAAATTCATACGCTCTTCTGAACTATCTCCTTTAGGTGTTTCTAAAGTTAAGAGCATATAAAAATTGCTGTAGTTATAAGAAGAGGTGTTTCTGGTTTGTATGAAGAATTGATAGCTCAAAGAAGTATCCACTATTTCGAATTCGAAGTGTTTAAGGTCTTCGTATTTCCAAGAATTTTCTTCAATGCTTTCAAACTTATCATAAACACGTTTAGAATCGCATGCTGCAAATACTAAAAGAGCAAGAAGCGGAATCAACAATTTTTTCATTATTCGCCGCTAGGAGCGCCTCCATCTGCGCCGGGTTTCTTAAAATTTCGTCTGTTTTTGTTCCTATTCCTATTGTTCTTTGGTCTTGGTTGATTTCCTGTTTGCTCACCGCCCTCAGTTGGGGTGTTAGCCGTTGGTTCAGCAGATTTCTTTACAACTGGGTTTTGCTCGGTTCTTCTAGCTTGCTGCTCGGGTCTCGGTTGTTGAGGTCTATTATCTTCCCGTCTTGGGGCATTAGGTCGGCCATCTTCTCTTCGATTCGGCTGATTTCTATCCCTATTCTGATTCGAGTTTTGATTTGGATTAGCTGGTTTTACAACAGGAGTAGCTCCATCAACAGCCGCTGCATTAACCTCTGGTCTTGGTCTATTCTGATTGTTGTTATTCGGCTTTTTCTTTTTCTTCTTCTTTCTTTGGTCGAAACGATTGAGGTTATCTGTTAAATCAGATTCGAAGTCTGGCTCTGTTTCTTCGTCGGCATCTTCTAATAAAATTGCCATCTGAGCTGCTAAATATTCTAAGCTATCTGGTTTCTCGCCTTTTTTGTTTTGCTCTTGAATCTCTTTTACCTTAACAACTGTTAGCGCATAAATGGTATTATCGCTTAGGGTAGGGTAGGTGTACATCATCAACTTTTTGAAGATGTCTGTTTTTACCAGTTCTG
>DAIRTB010000567.1:0-1521 GCA_036804105.1 Bacteroidota bacterium
ATCTTGTGTTAATGCCTTATCAATAGATTTACGTGTTGAAGTTCACCGTGATGGAAAGATTTACGAGCAAGAATATTCAATCGGAAAACCCTTATACTCTGTAAGAGAAATTGGCACAACAGATTACCGTGGCACTATTGTTCGTTTTAAACCAGACGATACCATTTTTACCACCACCGTTTTTAAATTCGACACCCTTTCTGCACGTTTAAGAGAATTAGCTTACTTAAATAAAGGTTTAAGGCTCAGCTTAATAGACATGCGTGAAATGGATAAAGAAGGCAATCCAGTTAAGGAAACCTACTTCTCTGAAGGTGGATTAGCTGAATTTGTTGTTTATCTAGATCAAACAAGAGAGCCGCTTATTCCTTTCCCAATCTACATTGAAAACAACAAGGGAATTGTACCTGTTGAAGTGGCAATGCAGTACAATACTTCCTATGGAGAAAATGTACACTCATATGTAAACAACATCAACACCATTGAAGGCGGTACCCACATTGCAGGTTTTAGAAGAGCATTAACCAGAACTTTGAAAGCTTATGCTGAAAAAAGCGGTATGCTAGCCAAACTGAAATTCGAAATTAATGGCGATGACTTTAGAGAAGGCTTAACCGCAGTTATCTCGGTAAAAGTGCAAGAGCCTCAGTTTGAAGGACAAACCAAAACAAAGTTGGGCAATAACGAGGTAATGGGCGCTGTTGATACCGCTATGGGAGAGGCACTTAACATCTACCTAGAAGAAAATCCGAAGCCAGCAAGAGAAATTATCAACAAGGTTATTTTGGCCGCAACTGCTCGTCATGCTGCAAGAAAAGCAAGAGAATTGGTTCAGCGTAAAAACGTTTTGGGCAGCAACAGTTTGCCAGGAAAATTGGCAGATTGTTCGGAAACCGATCCAGCACAATGCGAATTATACCTTGTCGAAGGGGATTCGGCTGGTGGAACCGCCAAACAAGGCCGAAACAGAGCATTCCAAGCAATTCTTCCTCTAAGAGGTAAAATCTTGAACGTGGAGAAAGCAATGGAATACAAAATCTACGAGAACGAAGAGATCAAGAACATGTTTACCGCTCTGGGGGTAACCATTGGTACAGAAGAAGATTCTAAAGCGTTGAACATGGTAAAACTTCGCTATCACAAGATCATCATCATGACGGATGCGGATATTGACGGAAGCCACATTACCACCTTGATTCTTACCTTCTTCTTCCGATATATGAAGCAGCTGATTGAAAACGGATACATCTATATCGCCACTCCGCCGCTTTATTTAGTAAAAAAAGGAAAAGAAAGTACCTACGCATGGAACGATGAGCAACGCATAGAAGCTGTTAAAGCTTTAGGAAAAGGTAAAGACGACTCAGTTGGCATTCAACGTTATAAAGGTCTTGGTGAGATGAACGCTGAACAATTATGGGAAACAACCATGAACCCAGAAAGCAGAACCTTACGCCAAGTAACTATTGATAGCGCTGCGGAAGCAGACCATATTTTCTCTATGTTGATGGGCGAAGATGT
>DAIRTB010000568.1:0-1499 GCA_036804105.1 Bacteroidota bacterium
AGATGCAGTTGGAATAAAAAATAGGGCTAGGAAAAAAATTCTCGTCATAAAAAATGTTTGTAAATTCTTGAGGTCTTAAACAAGAATTATACCAAATGTAGAAATTTGTTGAAATTTTTCTAAATTTAATTGGTTTCATTAAAAACATCAAACTTATACGATTTCTGATTTCCAAAAAAAGCATTAGTTTAGCCAAAAAGAAAATGAGTTTGGTGGTTTACAATGAGATTGCAGCATTCTTTGAAGCGATTGGCAGACCGATTGCCTCTAATACCGCTTTTACGATGCATTCGTTGCCCGATTTGTTTACAAGCATTCCATATCAATCGAAGAAATTTAGAACCAACTATTTTTCGTTTGTATTTATTAAAAAGGGCGCTGGAACTTATTGGGTGGATGATAAGCAGTTCCAAGTAACTAACCACTGCATCTATTTTACCAATCCTGGCCATGTAAAATCGTTTGATGTTGACACTTGCGAGGAGGCTTACATGATCAATGTTACCGAGCAATTCTTGAAGGATTATTTAGGGCCAAGCATATTTAACGATTATGCTTTCTTATTGGCTGAAATCCTTCCCGCAGAAACCATTAGTGAAGAAGTTTACAACCAAATTGAAGGCTATTATAAACGCATTGAATCTGAATTGAAGATGAATGAAAATGCTGTTAACCAAATTCTAGCGTATCTTATGGCCATTATTTTTTCGAAACTTAAAACAAATATTTGGCAAAACTACAGCGCTTATGATGAGGGTGAAAAGAATTCTCAAATCGTAGGAAATTTCAAACGGATTCTGGATACGTTCTTCAAAATAATTCCCGATTTCTCTTGCGAAAATCCCGCTCCGAAACTCCAGGACTTTGCAGATCGAATTGGTTTGCATCCCAATTATTTAAATACGGTAATCAAAGCTAAAACGGGTAAAACCATAAACGATTGGATAACAGATCGAAAACTAACTTTTGCCAAATACCTGCTTTTAAATTCAGCCTTATCCGTAAAGGAAATTGCCTATCGAATGGATTTTAGCGAACCCACTCACTTCAGCCGATTTTTCAAAAATCATACACAGCTCAATCCAATGGAGTTTAAATCATCTGAAAAAAGTTAGAAAAACGTTGTTATAGGTGCTTTTTACATTGAAAAAGGTTGTAACTGAAAATAAAACTAACCGCAGTTTTGCATCATAAAAAAGTTTGAAATGAAATTATTAAAGAAGCTCATGCTTGCCTTTGCTATACTTATAGTTTTGGGAATTGTGGTTCAAATTGGCTACTTCATCTATTTAAGTCCATCAGAAAAATATCCCGAAGATACCAATTTGAAAAACGCAAAAAACAAGGTTGCGTTAATTGTGGTGGCGCACGACGATGATGCATCGTTCTTTTCTGGTACCCTTGCGAAATTGATAGATGCCGGTTGGGAACTGAATTTTATTACATTTTACAGCAAACAATGGCGACTGGATGAGTTCGAAATCCGGAAACAGGAGCAA
>DAIRTB010000569.1:0-1496 GCA_036804105.1 Bacteroidota bacterium
ATAACCAAGTAGGGTTTCGGCTTTCGAAATATCTGCATAGCTTCTGGAAACATCACCAAGTCTATGCGGGTTGAATTGGGGTGTTACCTGAACATTCATAATTTCGGCAATTTGGTCTACCAATGTTATGAGGTTGGTCTCTATGCCACAAGCAACATTGTAAATCTGATTGAGTGCAAGCTCGCTCTCAGTAAAGATACATTTGGTTATGGCTTGAACTGCATTTTCTACGAAAGTAAAATCTCTGGTTTGCAATCCATCGCCATTTATTTGTGGAGGTTTGCCGTTTCTTATTGCCTCAATAAATTGGGGTATAACAGCTGCATAGGCGCCTTGAGGACTTTGCATCGGCCCAAAAACATTAAAAAAACGTAGACCCAAAGTTTCTAAACCATAACACTCATGGAAAAGATAGGCTGTTTGCTCGTTGTTGAGTTTAGATAGTGCATATGGCGAAAATGGAATTCCAGTCTTGTGTTCCTTTTTTGGCAATTTGGTATTACTGCCATGAACAGAAGACGAGGATGCGAAAACCACCCGTGGAATTTTGAATTGCAAAGACTCCCACAGCACATTATGCGTACCTGTTATGTTCTGATGAAAGGTATTTAAAGGATTTGCCAGCGAACGTGGTATAGATCCTAGCGCAGCTAGGTGTACCAAAACGTCAAATCCTTCGGCCATTACAGAATGCAAAAAGGAGACATCGGTAATATCTCCTTTTATAAACTTAAATTTTTCATTGTGCTTTAGCGCTAAAATATTCTGCTCGAATCCGGTTGACAGATTGTCTATTACCACAACGGTTTCAACAACCGGAAGATTAACCAAACTAGCAGCTAAATTAGAACCAATAAAACCAGCTCCGCCCGTAATTAAAATACGCTTGGTAGATTGCATAATTACAATCTTCCGTCGATTGTGGATTTATCTAGGAACGATTTAATGTCGTACAAAACACCATTTGGTTTTTTAAACTTCATCATATCAACATCCTTAAACTCGTTGTGAGAAACTGCCAACACAACTGCATCATAATTATTATCTGGCTCGCTAACAAGAGGGAATCCGTATTCTTCCTGAACTTCATGAGAATCTGCCCATGGATCGTAAACATCTACTGCAATTCCAAATTCCTTCAACTCTCTTACTACGTCTATGGCTTTAGAGTTTCTAATGTCTGGGCAATTTTCTTTAAAGGTGATGCCGAGAACCAAAGCTCTTGAATTAGCAATTTGGTGATTCTTGTGAATCATTAACTTAACTACCTTATTGGCTACAAAAGCGCCCATGTTGTCGTTAATTCTTCTTCCTGAAAGAATTACTTCAGGATGATAACCAACTTCTTCGGCTTTGAAAGTGAGATAATATGGATCTACGCCAATACAGTGGCCGCCCACCAAACCTGGTCTAAACGGAAGGAAATTCCACTTTGTGCCAGCAGCTTCTAAAACCTCTAAGGTGTCGATGTTCAACTTGTCGAAAATTAACGAAAG
>DAIRTB010000570.1:0-1489 GCA_036804105.1 Bacteroidota bacterium
TAAAAGTGGTAACGCCTGTTTCTTTTTCCCCATTCATTACCGCTCGGTGGATTGGCGCTGCTCCTCTATAATTAGGCAGCAAACTTGCGTGAACATTGTAAGTGCCCAATGGCGGGAAATTCCATAGAACTTCTGGCATCATTCTAAAGGCAACAACAAATTGTACATCGGGCTTTAAATCAGCTATTTGTGCTAAAAATTCTGGGTCTTTTAATTTCTGAGGTTGCAAAACCAATAGATTTTTAGATATCGCAAACTGCTTTACTGCACTCATTTGCATCGACAATCCTCTGCCAGCTGGTTTATCTTCTGCGGTTACTACGGCAACCACTTCGAAACCAGCTTCAAGCAAAGCAGCTAAAGGAGCAACTGCAAACTCTGGAGTGCCAAGGTAAATAATTCTCATGCTACAAAATTAGCCTAAAACCAAGTTTGAAACGCTTTTATCTCTTCAGGATGTTTTTCCTGCGCTTCAATTTAAACCAATCTAAGAATTGAATGGTTTCTACTAAGAAATTGGTTGTAATTTTGCTAAATTATGAGTGCAAAAGGTAGAGTTTTAGTGGCCATGAGCGGAGGTATAGACAGTACCATTGCCGCCATGATGCTGCACGATGAGGGTTACGAGGTTATTGGAGTTACCATGAAAACCTGGGACTATGCAAGTTCTGGCGGTTCTAGTAAGGAAACTGGTTGTTGCAGCTTAGATTCCATTAACGATGCACGAACCATTGCCGTGGAAAGAGGTTTTTCACATACCATTATAGACATTAGGCCAGAATTTGGCGGTTTTGTAATCAATAATTTTGTGGATGAATATTTGTCTGGAAGAACCCCAAACCCTTGTGTTTTGTGCAACACGCACATTAAATGGGAAGCGCTCCTAAAACGTGCCGATATGTTAGATTGCGAGCTTATTGCCACAGGCCATTACGCTCAAGTTCGCCAAGAAAATGGCCGCTATGTTATTTCCAAAGGATTAGACGATCATAAAGATCAGAGTTATGTGCTTTGGGGATTAACCCAAGAAAGCTTAAAACGCAGCATGTTCCCAATTGGGAAATATAAGAAATCCTATATCCGTCAACTTGCGAAAGATTGGGGTTATACTGATTTGGCTAACAAAAACGAGAGTTACGAAATTTGTTTTGTGCCCGATAACGACTACCGTGGCTTCTTAAAACGCCAAGTTGATGGTTTAGAAGAACGTGTAGATGGCGGTTTCTTCGTAGATGAAAGTGGTCGCATTCTCGGTAAACACAAGGGTTATCCATTTTACACCATCGGACAAAGAAAGGGTTTAGAAATTGCTTTCGGTAAACCGATGTATGTAACTGAAATCCAACCAGAAAAGAATTTTGTAGTTTTGGGCGAGTTAGAAAGTCTTGCTAGAAATGGCATGTGGGTTCGCAAGCCGAATTTAATTAAATATGCTAATTTGCATGAGGGTATGGATTCGCTAACTAAAATCCGCTACAAAGACAAAGGA
>DAIRTB010000571.1:0-1481 GCA_036804105.1 Bacteroidota bacterium
TGTGGGCGATTACCAACTTCAGTTTGGTCAGGGTTTAACCATGTGGCGAGGTGTAAATTTCGGTAAATCTCCGTTTGTGTTGAATGTTATGCGCCAAGGTGTAGGTTTGCGGGCTTATACCTCAGTAAACGAAAACTTATTTTTTAGAGGAACAGCTGCTCAGTTTAAATACAAGAAATTCGATTTTTATACTTGGATAAGCAAGAAAAAGATTGATGGCGGAACTGAAAGCGAGGTAGATACCTCTGGCGAAATTTTAGATGTTTTAGGCACAATTTTAGAATCTGGCTTTCATAGAACCCAAAATGAGTTAGACAAAAGACTCACTACAGATGAGCTGGTGTATGGTGGCAGGCTGAATTATCGAAAAAAGGGATTACAATTTGGTGCAACCTACAATTCCATAAACTATGGCGTTACCTTAAGACCGGACGATAAACCCTATAATCTATATAGAGCACAAGGAAATCAGTTTAGTTTTTTTGGTGCCGATTTCTCTTATCTCTACAAAACCATTCTACTTTTTGGCGAAGGAAGTGTTACTTCTTCAGGTGGATTAGCTGGAGTTGCTGGGGCATTATTTGCCATAGATCCGAATTTAAGCTTAGCCATTTATTACCGAAATTTCCAAAGAGAATATGCCAATCCATTTGCCTTAGCTATTTCAGAAAGCACTAGAAATCAGAACGAACAAGGCTTTTATGGTGGAGTTCAGTACCGCTTATCGCCAAAAATCACTTTCTCAGCATACGCAGATCGTTTTCGTTCTGATTGGTTAAAATTCGCAGTAGATGCACCCTCATACGGAACAGATCTTTTGGCCGACCTTAAATACAAGCCAAACAGAAATACACTTTATTTTATTCGATATCGCAACAGATTAAGTCAGCGCAACATCTCCGGAAATACAAATCCCTTCAATCAGTTGAACGATCAAGTACGGCAGCAGCTTCGTTTGAATGCAACCTATAAAGCAGGTAGCGTTTTAAATTTACAAAGCAGGTTAGAATTCAGCCGATTTGAAAATGCCCAAGGTATTTCAACCGGTTTTCTCATGTTTCAAGACATTCAGTACAAGGGATTAAATTCTCCGCTTACCCTTTCCACCCGATTTGCACTTTTCGAAAGCGAAACTTACGATGCAAGAATCTATGCTTACGAGGCAGATGTGTTGTATTTCTTTAGTATTCCAGCTTATTATGGAAGAGGATTTCGGTATTATGCGGTGGCAAAATATAGAATTTACAAAGGCTGGGATATTTGGTTGCGATATGCCAGCACCGTTTTTGCGGATAGAACCACCGTTGGTAGCGGCTTAGACGAAATAAACGGAAATGTAAGATCTGATTGGCGCATACAAACCCGGTTTACTTTTTAGGTGGGTTGGTCACTAAACCTCCTGAAAGTAATTCGTGCTAGTTCTCAAGTTAGAATAGCAAAACTTTCCGGAAGTAATCGGTGCTAATTTGGCAAGGCTTATC
>DAIRTB010000572.1:0-1480 GCA_036804105.1 Bacteroidota bacterium
TGATGAAATCCGATTTCCTCTCGGCAACGTTATTTTCTTTCCAACCTAAAATTATACAAAATAAAAAAATATCCAAAATGAAAAGAACAATTCAAAGCATTTTACTACTGTTGTTAATCACGCCTTCCATGGGTTGTTTTACGAGCTGTAAAGAAAAAGATAAACCGATTGATAAAGATCCTAATGGTGAAATCAGAGATATAGATGGCAATGTTTACCAAAGCGTGGTTATCGGTAGCCAAGAATGGATGGTTGAAAATTTAAAAACCACCAAATACAATGATGGAGCAGCAATTTCAACAGGGCAAAACGCTGCTGAATGGAATAGCCTAGGAAGCACAAGTACTGGCGCCTATTTTATTTATCCACATGCTAACATTGAAGGCATAAGCTCTGATAATGAGTCGCTTAAAGTTTTTGGAGGATTGTATAACTGGTATGCAGTTAAAACAGGTAAGTTGTGCCCAAAAGGTTGGAGAGTGGCTTCAGATTTAGATTGGTCTAACCTAACCCAATTTGTTGGCGGAGACGTAAGCGCCGGAGGTAAATTAAAAAGCACGAGATCAGTTCCCAATCCACACCCAAGATGGCAAGTACCAAACACAGATGCTACAAATGAATTTGGATTTTCGGCATTACCTTCTGGAACAAGAAATAAGGATGGTGTTGTAATTAACACCATGCAAACTCGTGGAAATTGGTGGACTGCAACTGAAAACGAAGCATTTGCAAGCTACGCAAGAATTATCGGCAATAATTTCCCAAGCATTAGCAGAGTATCTGAAGATAAACGTACTGGTTTATGTGTTAGGTGTATTAGAGAGTGAGGGGAGATTAAACTTGTGATGGATTAGTCGTTAATTTCAAGGCAAGTTGTTAATTTGAATTGAGTATTCGATAAAAAATCAAGAATTATTTCACGTCGTTTAATAATTAATCCTGCTATTTCAGATGTCTTTTTGTTACCTATTCTAAGCCAAATAATTTTAGGGGGAATGCCAAACAAGTTAGATAGTTCAAAGAAATCTGCGTCATAAGTTACTATTGTAAAGCCATTCAGTTTAGCATAATCCCAAATTTCAATATCCGAAAGATTTTCTAAGCCTAGTTCTCTAATCTGTTTTGCTTCAGGAAATGCTTCTTGAATCTTCTGGATAATTCTATGGGATATATTTTGATCGAAAAGCAATTTCATTACGCCACTCGAATTCTATGTTCTCTATCTGCTGCATAGGCCAAACAAGCTTGGATATCTTCCTGAGTTAATTCGGGAAAGTCCTCTAAAATTTCTATATTGGTCATTCCAGCAGCAAGCCAACTTAATACATCGTAAACTGTAATGCGGGTATTTCTTATACATGGTTTACCAAATCTTATTTCAGAATTTATTCTGATAATTTCTTGATAGTTACTCATCTTTCTACTTTTCTCAAATATACAACAGAATTTTGTTGAAGTGAATTATTTTCCACTCTGCTTT
>DAIRTB010000573.1:0-1475 GCA_036804105.1 Bacteroidota bacterium
GAATTACTTCTTGCAAGTTCAACTGCTTGTTTTGTGCAGAGCTAGTGGTAAATTGGAAAAGTCCTAATAAAAGAACAAGGCGGTTTAGTTTTAGAATTTTCATGCCTCTTATTCGTAACGAAGTGATTGAATGGGATCTTTCTCGGATGCGTTTTTAGCAGGTGCAATACCAAATATCAAACCTATGCCTGCCGAAACAATAAAGGATAATACCACAGACGCTGGAGAAATAATGGTTTGAATATCTGCAAATGTTGAAATAAGGAAGGATAATACAACCCCAAGTACAATTCCTATCAATCCACCAGAGATGGAGATTAACACCGCTTCGAACATAAATTGATGAACGATATCTTTCTTTGTTGCTCCCAAGGCCTGCCTCACCCCAATTTCTCTAGTACGCTCTAAAACGGAAGCTAGCATAATGTTCATGATTCCGATTCCACCAACTAGCAGCGAAATACCCGCAATTGCTCCAAGCACAATGTTGAAAATGTCTTTTGTTTTCTGCTGCTGCGCCAGTAAATGTTCTGGAATTACGATGCCGAAATCTTCAACTTCGTTGTGGGTACGCATCAGCATTCTGGAAATAAGCTTCGAAGCAGGCGTTAATAATTCAGATTCTTCCATCTGAACTACCAATTTATCTATCTGATGCGGATTTGGAGGCTTATTTTGTTTGCCGCTCGTCATAACCATAAAATCGTCATCCCCAAACATTTCTCCGCCGCCACCAGCTTTATTTATTTTTCGGTTTTGATAACGAACCAATAAGGTATTAACAGGGGTGTAAATGTCTAAATTATTGTTTCGTATTCCTAGAGCCTCATCGTTGGTTACGTTTGATGCCTTCTGTGCCAACACCCCAACTACTTTTAACCAATGGTTTCCTACTTTCAGATAAGATCCAACTGCATTTCCTTGGGTAAAAAAAATCTTGGCAATTCCTGCACCAATTATACAAACCGGACTAGAATTATTGAGCTGAAATTCAGAAAATTCATTCCCAGATTCAAATTTATGATCGTAAACGGCAAAGAAATCATTCCGAATTCCAATAAGCGAAACATCTCTTTTTAAGCCCTGGTTAATGGCGATGGTTTTGTAAACCACCTCTGGACTTACCAGTTTCACGCCGGGCACAACACTTAAAATCTGGGTTGCATCGGCTAAATCTAATCCTTTAGAAAAGCGCTTCTGAATCTGAGAAATATCGTTAGGATTCTCTTCACTTTGATTGCTGTTATCATCTGGATCTTCAACCACAGAATTGATTACGATGTTATTTACTCCAACCAATTTTATCTGTTCCAAGATTTCTTGTTGCGCTCCATTTCCGATGGCCAACATAGCAATTACCGCAGCAACACCGAAAATTATTCCCAAAGCAGTTAAGGCCGAGCGCATTGCATTCACCTTTATGGCTTCAAGTGCGATGCCTAAATTATTCCAAAAGCGTTGTTCAGTTCCTTTCA
>DAIRTB010000574.1:0-1468 GCA_036804105.1 Bacteroidota bacterium
GTCTACCTTTAGATTATGAATTAATACAAAAGATTTTTTAGTGATTTCGAAAACGAAATAGGCCACTCTAGTTGCAATTGGATCACATGGGTTTAGTGGGTGTGTGGTCCATGGAGTATCGAGTATACAACCAAATATTTCTGGACCTAAAGTATAAAAGGCCCCATTTTTAGGTAAAACATTAGTTCCATAATTTGGAAGATAATCTGTTGGTAAACTATCGTTTGCTATAAATGCTCTGTAAGGTCTATTGTACTTAGGTGTATCAATTATAGGCAATGTTTGAATTGCCAAATAATGAGGGTACTGAATATTTCCAATTGAGCCATTAGAGAAAACTGGTGATTGGAAAGAAGGTCCCTGCCCATAGGTAACAATGGTATACCAACCAGCATCAACCAAAATGCAACCAGACGATGCCTTATTAGTTAAACAATTCCATGGGCCATCGCCATTTACGTAGGGTACTAAAGCTGCGGGGTTAGATGGATGTCCAGCGAAAAGAGCGAATGCCAAAGGTGGGACACCATTACCTAACTGTAAAGCTCTAATATCTAGTTTGACTGCCTTATTAAGATAAAAATATCTAAATGCGAGTTTAGTTCTGTTTACACAAGGCGCAGCGCCTCCAATGGTTATTGGATTATTTTTACAAGCGAAATAATCTGTATCTGAATAAGTTATTGCATTGTTGGTAATATCACCCATGTTTTGCGCTGTGGCAAATGTAGGGTGCATTGGTTGTGGATCTTTCTGAAACCTTAATGAATCAAAAATATCTGGTTGGCGCAAGTGGTTTTCATTAACAAAAGTACCTATAGTATAATCTCCAGGAGTTACACAAAAATAATCTCTATTGAAGCTATATAAAATATAATTAGACGATAATCTAGTTAATCCTGAAACTGTTTGAGGATTGTTATATGCATTCTGAGCAATTGCTAAATTTTGAATATTTCCCTTATATGCTTGGAAGAAAGTTGGGTAGGAAGATTGTCTCTTTGCAATTATAACGTAGCCAGAATCTGGTTGATTGTCGCCATCACCGTCACCAATATTAAACATTCTGTAGCTACCTCGATCTAAGGGCGGTCCAGCTAATGGGTTGCCTGAGCCTGATGGAAAATAAATGGAATCTGGTAAAACAGTTGCTCTACAAGAAAAGGTATCTCTCTCTAGGAAATAGGGTAAATTTGGTATAAGTGGGTTTAAATTATTTGCACTGAATAAGGCCCAAGGTCCTTTTAAATCGAACTTACTTGTGTCTAAGGCTGTAAAAGAAGTTAAACCCACTGAAAAACTCCTACCTAAAGCAAGGTTACCTACAATTAAATTTGGGTCTGTTCTCCCAAGGGCTTGAACAGAATAGAAGCCTGGTTCAAGGCAATTAAATCGTCTACCTGATGTAAATGTCCCAACCAAATCTGAAACCGAAACGCTTCCGCAACTTGTAGGTTCGTTTCTAAAA
>DAIRTB010000575.1:0-1460 GCA_036804105.1 Bacteroidota bacterium
TAATTGTTGGTGTAATTGATCACTCCACGGCATTTCTACAGTTTTTAGATAAAAATTGCCTCACACTAGGGAAAGAAATTGAAGTAAAAGACATAACCGATTACGATCAATCTATACAAATAATTATTGGCAAAACCATTGAGAAAACCATTTCTCACGAGGTAAGCAAAAACATTTTGATCAACACCCGCAAATGAAAACACTTGCTGAGGCAAATTTAGATTTTAACAGCACAAAAACATTTTCTAGAAAGGTAGCGTTAACCGACATTGCAGCCTTCGATGCAGAAATGGTTCATCAAGTTTATGCTACCTTTGCCATTGGCAGAGATGCAGAATGGGTATGCAGACTCTTCGTGCACGATTTGCGAGATAATGATGAGGAAGGAATTGGAACCGCATTAAAAATTGAGCATAATTCGCCAGCTAAAATTGGCGAGACTGTAAATTTTTCTTCCAAAATAGAAACCTTAGAAGGTAACACTTTGGTTTGTAGTTTCGTAGCAATGGTAGAAAATAGGGTAATTGCCAAAGGCACTACAAGCCAAAAAATATTGAAGAAAAGTAAACTGGAAGCGATATTCCAAAAATTATGAGCGTTCAAAAGCAAGAAGTAGTTATAAAAAATAAGAAGGCCAGCTTCGAATATCATTTCATTTTAGAAATGGAAGCGGGTATTATGCTTACTGGCTCAGAAATTAAATCCATTAGAGACGGGAAAGCCAATATTTCAGATGCTTATTGCAGTTTCGAAAACAGTGAGCTGTATGTACGCAATATGCACATATCAGAATACAAGCAAGCTACTTACCTCAATCACGAGCCAAGAAGAAATCGGAAGCTGCTCCTAAACAAGCAGGAAATCAGGAAGTTAGAAAACAAACTGAAAGATAAAGGCGTAACGGTTATCCCCACAAAATTATATTTCAACGATAGAGGAATCTGCAAACTCAACATCGCTTTGGCAAAGGGCAAGAAGTTGTACGATAAGCGGGAAGATTTAAAATCTAAGGATAATCAACGGGAAATGGCCAGAAACCAAGCCGATTAATTTTTTACTTCTAACATGAATTTAAACCTGCAAGATAGTTTCAAAACACAAGGAATGCGCAGCCTTCTGATTGAAGAATTGCGCAAAAAAGGCATAAAAGACGAGCAGGTATTAAAAGCATTAATGCAAATTCCAAGACATGTTTTTCTAGACACCGCATTTGTAGATTTAGCTTATCAGAACATTGCGCTACCAATTGCAGCAGGCCAAACCATTTCTCAACCCTACACCGTGGCTTTTCAAACAGAGTTGCTCAAGGTTAGCCCAAGACTTAAAATCTTAGAAATTGGAACAGGTTCTGGTTATCAGTGTGCTGTTCTTTGCGCTTTGGGTGCAAAGGTTTTTAGCATAGAACGCCAAAGAGATTTATTTACATCGGCAAAAAAAATGTTGCCAAGTTTGGGTTTCAA
>DAIRTB010000576.1:0-1435 GCA_036804105.1 Bacteroidota bacterium
TTTCTGAAGAAACCTTGCTAAAAACCATTGAAGAGGCCGCTGGAGGCTCTCTTCAGGACTTTTTTGCCAAATATTTATACGGAACAGCCCCAATAGATTATACCAAATTATTCAAGCCTGCAGGTTTAAAAGCTACTAACCTAGATGCAGATTTGAATGCCCCTTACGCTGGACTTGCAGTAAACCGAAACAACTTGGTTTATGGAATCGACCGCAATTCTCCAGCTTGGACATCTGGAATAAGCTACCGAGACGAGATTATTGAAGTAAACGGACAGTCTAAAAAGTCTTACAACGAGGTAATGGCTGAAAGCAAAGTTGGAGATGTTCTAAAAATTAAAGTTAAGCGAGAAGATGGCGAGTTTACCTACAAAATAAAAGTTGCTAAAAGCGCTGCACAAAGGGTGTTGATAGAAACGAATCCGCAAGCCACCGAAGCAGAAAATGCGGTAAGGAAATTGTGGTTAGGGAAGTAGTTACCTGCTTTCATCCGAAATCCAATTTCACAGGATTTTAAGATTTCTAAGTAGTTAGTCTACTTTGCGAATCTTTGCTTAAACCTTTGTGCTCTTTGCGTGAAATTTTTCAGACTGTAAAACAACATCTTGATTTAGCGCAGCGTCTCATAAATCCCTTTGAAAAGCAATTATTGCATGCTTCAGGCAATTAGAAAGAAGACGTTGCGGTGCAAAGTTTCCACCTTAGGAAAAAGCGTGTGGGGCGGGATTCCAACGGGAATATGCGATGGGGTAATTAAACGGGCGTATGGGATGGGTGAAACGGACGTATGCGATACGCCCCTACTCCAATTTCAAAACCTCGTTAACAAACCGCTTCCTTTCCAGCTTGTAAACAATAAAAAGGTAAGTTAAAACTGTAGCGGCTTTTACACCATAAACCCAAAATGGATTGGTGGCCAGCATTTCTAGTAATGCACGGTCTTGCATCCACCAAAAAGCAATGGCCAAGCCGAGATAAAACAGCAAGTGGAATGGTTGATAGTTAACTGGCATAAACTTCTGCCCTGCCAAATAACTTGCCAATGCCATTACAGAATAGCAGGCCAAGGTTACATATGCAGCACCTGAATAACCGTAAATGGGAATCAAAATTAAATTTCCGCTAATGGTAATTATGGCGCCCAAAAATGAAAACCATGCGCCAAAATTGGTTTTGTCTTTAATTCTATACCAAACCGATAGGTTGAAATAGATGCCCAAAAATAGGTTGGCAATAAGCAAATAGGGCACAACATGCAATCCACTGAAATACTCACTACCCAAAAAATGCTTGAAAAGTGGCATAAAAACCATAATCAACAAAAAGATAAGCGAGCCAACTATTACAAAATAGCGCATGGACAAGGCATACAATTTATTAGCCGATTGATTCTTTGACTGCTCATAGAAAAATGGTTCCGCCGCCATTCGGTAAG
>DAIRTB010000577.1:0-1423 GCA_036804105.1 Bacteroidota bacterium
TCCATTCCAAGTTTGCCAAATTTTCTATTGGCATGTAAGGTTAATCGTCTGGTTTTAGGTTGAGGTATTGCAAAGGAGCTTTCAGTAGGTCCTTGTTGTTGAAGGTCTTCGTGGTAAATTCCAGTTAAAGTAAATTTAGCAACTTCTTTTCTGTATTTCAGCAAGAGTGCAGGGTTGGCTCCCCACCACAACTGCGGACCAAAAGCCAGTTTCAATCCTTTGAACTGTTTTTTGCCTTCCATCTCGAATCCAAGTGGCGCTATACCATTGTATATATCGATCATTGGGCCGTAATTTGCTTCTGGGTAAAGACCGAAGAAATCGCCTTCATAACCCCAATGGTAATGGCCAGTTCGGTAGAAACCATTCATGTCGAACAACTTGTGGTTCCATTGGTAGCTAGCTCTGTAAACTGCTAAACGATTGAAAGATTCTACTGTTATGTTGCCATTTGGTGTAGTTACTGGAACCGGTCTGCCACGGTTTTCATAAAAGATCTGATCTATAGGGTTTTGAGCTACATTACCCAAAATGTTGAAATCTACATTTGCCCGAACATTCGCTGCTGGATTTGCTTGAACACCTACATAGAAAGATTGCATGTGGTCGAAACCCAGTTTATTTGGGTAAACCGGATTTGCAGGGTTTGGGGTAGTAGGAGTTGTAATAGATGTTCCGCCTGTGTTATACGAGGTAAACTCAGCTGTAAATCTGCTTAAGCTTATTTTTTGCATTGAACCAGCTAAAGCCGCTTTATCGCCTCGAGCTTTTAGTGCTGCATCTGCAACTTGTATTTTGTTGAAGTGGGCATTAATTGCTTCCAGATTTTTACCATTGGAGTATGGATTCAATTGATGTGCTTCCTTCAACATGTAATATGCCGCTCTTGGATAAAGCGTATAAAGCCCACGTTCGTTGGTAGGACCTTTTGCGCAGATTCCAAACCACTCTTCGTTCATGTTGTTTTCGCCTTCTGCGTAATCGTAGAAATAACCGCCATTAGACCAAGATGCATTATTATCGTGAACATCAAGGTTTTTGGTTTGTCCGAATTTCCACCAGCCATCACTAAATTGGAAAGTGAAGCCACCCAAAGAATTGTTAGCTTTACCTAAACCGGCAGCGTTTTCGTAAATTTCTTTCCAGTTTCCTTTTAGATAAAACGCCTGACTGGTTTGATCTTCCTCATTTGCTCTTGCATTAAAAGCATCAGAACCAAATTCTGTAAAGAGGATTGGTTTGCCATATTCTTTTTTCACTCGTTCAAAGGCATCGCCAAAAGAAACACCTCTATACATGTTAGTACCGAAAATATCTATGTCTTTACATTCTTGTGCAATAAGGTTTAGGAAAAGTAAATCTCCATTACACATAGCAATCGGGTGCGATTTGTCGATTGCTTTCATTTCTAAAGCCGCTTTAT
>DAIRTB010000578.1:0-1420 GCA_036804105.1 Bacteroidota bacterium
TACTTCGAAAACGCCATCACCTAATTCTAAGATCGAGATGTCGAATGTACCGCCACCTAAATCGAAAACTGCAATTCTGATGTCTTGGTTTTTCTTATCCAAACCGTAAGCTAAAGCCGCAGCGGTTGGTTCGTTAACAATACGCTCAACTTTTAAACCTGCAATTTCGCCAGCTTCTTTTGTAGCTTGTCTTTGAGCATCGTTAAAGTAGGCTGGAACGGTAATTACGGCGCCAGTAACTTCATGGCCCAAGTAATCTTCTGCTGTTTTCTTCATTTTTTGAAGCGTCATGGCAGAAATTTCTTGAGGGGTGTACATTTTGTCGTTAATCTTCACTCTTGGGGTGTCGTTTTCACCACGTTGTACATCGTAACTAACGTGTGTTAATTCAGAAGAAACCTCTGAATATTTTCTACCCATAAATCTTTTTATAGACGATAAGGTGTTTCCTGGGTTTGTAATGGCCTGACGTTTTGCAGGATCGCCCACTTTAATTTCACCATTATCCATAAAAGCCACTACCGATGGTGTGGTTCTGCGGCCTTCGCTGTTTGGAATTACAACTGGTTCTCCACCTTCCATTACGGAAACGCAAGAGTTGGTTGTTCCTAAGTCAATACCAATTATTTTGCTCATATTATTTAGTGATTATTTTCTACGAGCTATTTATCAATCACTATGCCACCCAATATTTAAGGTGGTTTACAGGCAAATCTGGTTTTATTTCACCAAAAAAGCCGACAGATTGTCAGCTTTTTGGTGATTGATAATGCCAAACTCGTGTCAGAGTTGGGAATTAGTCGGTTATAACAACCTTTAAAGTCTGACTTGCATCATCAATTTTGGCTATGAGCAAGTAATTTCCAGGAGTTAGGTTGAGGTTGTTGAATTTTACCAATTCTAGATCATTACTCATCCTAATTTGTTGACTAACTAACAATTTACCATTTAAAGCATAAAGTTCGAGTACAACATTTTCGTTACAACCCTTAATTTCTACAGAAAAATCAGATTTGCTCGGATTAGGGAAAATCCGAATGCTGCAAGGGAATTTCGTGTGGCTATGTGTATTAGTTGCCAATTCGAAATCGGCAAAAGAAGCGTGGATTGGTTTTGCCCAAGCTGCTGTAGTTGCTACGGCAGCTTTTACTACATTGCTGGCAAAAGTATAATTTAGGGTTGATGCAGAATCGCCAGGTGTGTGGTAACGGTTGTTTCTGAATTCAGCTGAGTTGGTAAGCATCAATGCCTGTCTGTTGGTATCCCAAAAAGGAGCGTGATCGCTTCTTCTTAAATCGGGTGTTAAAGTTCCATTGCCAGGAGTTGCCAAAGAAATTACTCGTAAATCTGGAACGTACAAAGCGGCACAGCTATCGAAAGCTAACCTAAGCGGGTTGGATGCAGCATTAGCCACCTTGGC
>DAIRTB010000579.1:0-1418 GCA_036804105.1 Bacteroidota bacterium
TACCTTTTGAGCACATTCAAGAATCAGAGACTCTAGCTGCCATTCAAACATTTATTGGCAAAATACAACAAACACCTCCCGCTTATTCCGCAGTAAAAGTAGACGGAGTTCGCATGTACGAAAACGCACGCAAAGGTGTGGAAGTAGAGATTAAAAGCCGAGAAGTAGAGATATTCGATTACAAATTAACTCGTTTCGAACTACCTGAAATAGATTTTGAAGTAACCTGTAGCAAAGGTACTTACATTAGAACCCTCGCCAACGATTTAGGAAATATGTTAGGTTGCGGCGCAACTTTAACCCGATTGTGCAGAACAGCAATTGGGGAATTTCAGTTGAAAGATGCTTGGGAATGGAAAGCATTGGCAGAACATTTACAAGGAGCAAAAGAAGAGAATTCAAATGCTGCTGATTAAAGATTTACAAAACTACAACAAGCAAAAACCACTGGTTTTAACCATCGGCACTTTCGATGGTGTGCATCTTGGTCACCAAAAAATTATATCTCACGTAGTTGCTGTAGCTAAATCTAAAGATTTAACACCTGCTTTGCTCACTTTCGAAAGTCACCCAAGAATTCTACTTGGAAAGGATGTAAGCAAGCTGAAGTTGTTGAGTAATAATGCAGAAAAAGTGGAACTGCTCAATCAATTCGGAATTGAAACCATTTTTATGCCTGCTTTTACACAGGAATTTGCAGCGCAAGAACCAGAAGATTTTGTGAGATTGCTAACCGAACAACTCGGTGTAAAACACATGGTTATTGGTTACGATCATAAATTTGGAAAAAACAGAGCTGGCAATATGGATTACCTGAGATCTGTTTCAGAAGAATTCGATTTCGAGGTGGAAGAAATTCCAGCACAAGACATAGATACGCTTACCATAAGTTCCACTCAGATACGAAATGCTTTATTGGAAGGCGATCTCCAAAAAGCCAATAAACTACTTGGATACGAATATTTTCTTAGCGGATTTGTTGCAAAAGGAAACCAAATTGGGCGAGCAATTGGATTTCCAACTGCAAATTTAGCCTTGAGTGATCAATCGAAACTGGTTCCAGCTCCAGGAATATATGCAGTGAAAATTGATTTAGAATCGCAAAAAAATCTTTTTGGGATGATGTATATCGGCACTAGACCAACCATCAAAGATCAATCGGAACACAGAATAGAAATCAATATTTTCGATTTTGAAGGTGATATATATGGACAAGAAATTCGAGTAGCTATTTTTCACAAAACTAGAGACGATGCTGCTTTCAATAATTTGGAAGAACTAGCCTCGGCCTTGCAAAGTGATAAGATAGCTGTACAAAACTATTTTAAACTACCTTAAACCAAACTGAAAGCTAAAACCTGTCTCAGCATGTTTAAATCATACAATTGTGTACAATTATTGATCCTTCAATAAAACTT
>DAIRTB010000580.1:0-1397 GCA_036804105.1 Bacteroidota bacterium
AATGCGCCAAACCCAGTGCCTGCAATCAATTTATGTAGATTGAGTAAAGGTAAATTGATTGGTGTTCGCTACAATGCAGACTTCGATTGGGTAGGAGGTTCTGTAGCGTTTTTGGAGATGGATTGATTAGAAGTGGTTTGAATACCACAAATTATTATTGGAATAATGTTGCATTTTTTTATGTTGCTGGAGGGTCATTTTTAACCAAACCTTTTACCCTATATTTGCAGCAGAGGCATATTCTGAATGAGGTTCAGAAGAGAAACTAAAACTTCTTTCTTAACAAAAAAAACTTAACATTAAAACTTATGGAGACATTTTTCAAGGAAATTGAAAAGGAATTGGTTGGGCAATTGCAATTCCCGAACGAGGATGTATTGCACTCTGATGTTACTAAAGCTGAACGCAAAAAAGGCTTAGAGCGAGCAATGTCCTCAGGAAACCTAGAACACGTAAAGGTGAAAATTTACTTTGAAGATATCCGTGAGAAATTATTGGTTGAAACCACCATCTGGGGCGTAACCGACGAAAGTATTATTTTAAAAAAAGGAACCACAATTCCGAATCATAGAATACATAAGGTAATTTTATAATTATTAATTGTTAATTAGCTGACGTAAAAGATATTGGTCTTAAAACCAAATTCGCTTTATTTGAAGAACAGCTTAGAGGCAAATAAGAATATCTACTTTTCATCTCATCAGCATATCATCTCTCAAGCAAATATCATTAAATCATCACATCAACTAATTAAGATTTTACTTCTCTCCTACCGTCTGCATGTAAAGCAAATCTGCCGATGTTGCGATCGTGCACCTGATCTAACTTAGGCCAAGGCCAACCACCAAATTTGGTTTTATTATAATCGTCGAATGCTTGTTGGATTTCTTCCTTCGTATTCATAACAAAAGGGCCATATTGAATTACCTGCTCTCCAATTGGTTTGCCTTGTAACATCAAAACCCTTGCTTCGTCTGCACCATTTTCCAAAGTAATTAACATATCTGCTTCCACCTCTATGGAATTGTATTTCGGAATTAGCTTACCATTAATTTTTAGCGTTTGGCCTTGGTAATAATACAATTTTCGGTTTATTCCAGCACTCGCTTTTGGCAATTGCCAAGTTGCTCCTGATTCCAATTGAATATTCCATACTGCCAATTCGTTTGCAGGATCTGCAGCCCATGAATTAGGAGGTGGCGATGGTGCTTTAAATTTCCCAATTTTGCCAGCGATTATTTCAACTTGGGTTTTCTTGAGATTGGCAGAAACATGTTCGAATTTCGGAATTGTATCAGACCAAAGCATGGTAAAATATGGATTTACCATCTTGTTTTTCTTCGGCAGATTCAACCAAATCTGAAATAATTCCATTGGGTTTGGCTTGTTTTCATGAA
>DAIRTB010000581.1:0-1392 GCA_036804105.1 Bacteroidota bacterium
GCTAAAGCTTGCACTTACAAAAGCGTTTATAATTGCTAAATAAACAAACTTATGGTAGAAGAAAACTTCCAACCAAATGCTTATGCGTTTAAATGTTGCGTTTGCAGATGCCATTATAAGTGCAATATACACATTGGGTAAGGTCGGCTGTTTGGGTAATTGGAATTTCTTTATCCAATAAATTCAACACTTTTCTTTCTAAAAACTCGGTAAAGTATTCGAAATGCTCCTGCCCCAACTGCTTTTCTTTTACAATATTCAAAGCATGATACCCCGCTTTTAGTTTTCTAAAACTTAAAATTGCAGCCTGAAATTGCTCCTGAGAAACTCGGCTTTGATTATAAACCCAGGCATAAAACCACAATTGCAAGGCCTTGGCTTTTCCCGCATCATCAAGTTCAGAAAAGGTACCTATGGTAATATCTTTTTGTTCGAAATTACCTGTTTTAAAATCTACTATTTCCAACTTACCATTAACCCGCTGCACCCTGTCTGGAAACCCTTTGAAGAAAATATCGTTCCCCAAAATCTTTAAAACAGCATGTTCTTTAACTTCCAGTTTTTCTATGATTAGCTGATTGCCATCCCTAACCAAAGCTTCTTCATGCTTTAAGAAATCTAATACCCACTTTTTAATCAATTCTAGAATCAAAATATTTTTTCCTCGATTCAGATTCGCTTCTCCGTAAATATCAATCAAAACCTCATTCAAAACCTGTGGCAACTGTGCTCTAAGTTTTTCATAGTCAGCTAATTGCATTAAATGGGGAACATTCAACGATTGGTACAAATCTTCTAAAACCTTGTGCACAATGGTGCCCAAAGTGCCATCATCTATCCATTCTTCAGGCTCGCTAGGTTCTGCAATATTTACAAAATACCGAAACCAAGCCTGCAATGTGCAAGCCTGCAAACTGTTTACCATGCTCGGAGAAATTCCCTTTTGCGGATTGCTTATCCGCTCTAGAATTAAAGAAATTACCTTCGCATCTTTTTTTATGGTGATTTCATTTCGCTGAAAAGCAACCTTACGCCAAATGTTTTCTGGGGTGAAGCGAGTAAGCACAGGTTGCCCATTTTGTTTTAATTCCACATTCAATTGCGCAATATACCTGCTCGGCTCATATTTCGAATTGGCGGAATTCGACAAGCCTGTTTCTTCATACAAGAGCTTTACAGTTTTGGCTCGCATCAACAAACGGTAGAAATGGTAAGCGAAAACGGCATCTTTTTCTCTTCGTCCGGGCAAGTTGAAATAATAACGTAAATCGTTCGGAATTAGACTGTTGGCACTTTTGGTTGCGGGTAGTAATCCTTCCGTCATTCCCACAAAAATAAGGTGATCGTAATCTATGGCTCTGGTTTCAAGAATCCCTGTTACCTGCAGATTGG
>DAIRTB010000582.1:0-1390 GCA_036804105.1 Bacteroidota bacterium
GGTGCTCGCAAAAAGAGACCTATTGGCTTGTGCCCAAACTGGAACAGGTAAAACGGCAGCTTTTGCCATCCCCATGATTCAGCTTTTGGCTAAAACCGAAACGCAAACTAGAGGAATTAAAGCCCTTGTGCTTACCCCAACAAGAGAATTGGCCATCCAAATAGACGAAAGCTTTGCCGCTTATGGCAAATTCGTAAAGATTTCGCACGCCGTAATATTTGGTGGCGTTTCCCAATTAAGCCAAACTAAAGCGCTTCAAAGAGGTGTTGATGTGTTAATTGCTACTCCAGGTCGCTTGTTAGACCTGATGCAACAAGGCTTTGTAGATTTAAGAAGCATCCGCTTTTTTGTGTTAGACGAAGCAGACCGTATGTTAGACATGGGTTTTATTAACGATGTAAAACGGGTTATTGCCAAGCTTCCTGCTGTGCGCCAAACCTTGTTTTTCTCTGCGACTATGCCGCCGGAAATTCAGAAATTGGCAGATGTGTTGTTAACAAATCCAGCTAAGGTTGAGGTTTCACCTCCATCATCTACAGTTGATAAAATTGATCAAACCATCTATTTCACCAATAAGAACGATAAGCCGAAACTACTTCACCATTTATTAAAAGCTGAAAATATTCAAACTGCCTTGGTATTTACTCGTACCAAACACGGTGCCGACAAAGTAGTGAAATTCTTACACAGCGTAGACATTACGGCTGCTGCCATCCACGGAAATAAAAGTCAGAACGCACGCCAAAATGCTTTGAACAATTTCAAACAAGGCAAACTAAGCGTTTTGGTTGCTACCGATATTGCATCAAGAGGCATCGACATTGACGAACTTACCCATGTTTTCAACTTCGATTTGCCAGAGGTGCCAGAAACTTATGTGCATAGAATTGGTAGAACGGGTAGAGCTGGAAATGCTGGTACTGCAATTGCATTCTGTGATGCAGAAGAAAGACCAGAATTAAGAGATATCGAGAAAGTAATTTCAAAGATTATTCCAGTAGTTCACGATCATCCATATCCAATGATTGGCGGATTTTCTACTGCTCCAAAGCCAGCCCAACGTCAGCAGCAAAAACGCAGCAGACCACAAGGCAATGGGCACAACAGACCAAATAGTCAGGGAGCGAAACCGCAGGGTAATCGGCCGAATAGACAGCCTAGAAACGTAGGCGCATAGCATGAAAAGAAATCCTCCATTAGAAAATGGGGGATTTTTTATGGTGTTATGATGATGGAAATTCTTATTGTTCTAACTCTCCTTCGGCTTTCTAGTAACCCCAATCTTCATGTCGTCTGGAGTGCCTTTAATGGAGATGTTCACAAAACGGATTCGTTTGTCTGGATCTAAGGTGCTGATTTCATCCATTTGTTCCGGATCAATTTCTTCCTT
>DAIRTB010000583.1:0-1377 GCA_036804105.1 Bacteroidota bacterium
AAAAGGGCATCAATCTCAGAATTTACTATGGTATATTCTATCTTATTAATCTTCTTGATTAACAGCATGATACGCCTACTTTCGTGCAGCTTTTTTTGAAAATAAGAGCTTACTCGCTTTCGCAGGTTTTTTGCTTTCCCAACGTAAATGAGTTCGTCTTTTATATCGTAATACCTGTAAACGCCGGGGTCTTCAGGAATTTGTACTTCCAGATTTTTAAATTCTTCTGGCAGCATGCTTATCCTCCACAGCTGATGTCTATACCAACACCGTCTGCCGGCCTATCGAATGCGGCTTTGGGTTGTATTCCGATGCGCTTATCGGCATAAACTCGTCGCAAGAAATCGCCAACCATGGGCAAAGCAGAATTTGAGCCGCCACCTAAAGCAGTAGTTCTAAAGTGTACAGCACGGTCGTCGGCTCCAACCCAAGCACCAGCAGTAAGTTCTGGCGAAATACCAATAAACCAACCGTCGGAGTTGTTTTGGGTAGTTCCAGTTTTTCCGCCAATGGCATTGTTTAAACCATAAGTTCCTCTAATTCTGGTGGCTGTACCTCTTCTTACCACACCTTGAAGCAATTGCGTCATTACATATGCACT
Organism: Bacteroidota bacterium; assembly: GCA_036804105.1. Taxonomy (GTDB): domain Bacteria; phylum Bacteroidota; class Bacteroidia; order UBA7662; family DAIRTB01; genus DAIRTB01. The sequence continues at coordinate 602 of DAIRTB010000583.1, forward strand.
TTCTTCACTCAACACTTTTTTCCGTTCTGGATTGTATTGGGCTATAATATTGCCATTTTTATCCTCAATACGTAAAAGATAAATGGGTTGAACATATTCTCCTTTATTTGCAAAACTTGAATAGGCACCCACCATTTCATAAACCGACATGTCGAAAGAGCCGAGGCAGAGGCTTGGGTACGGGTCCATTTTGCTTTTTATTCCAAGGTTGTTAGACAATTCTATTACAGATTCTGGACCAACTTGTTTCATCAAATAAGCAACAATATTGTTGATTGATTTTGCAATCCCGCCAAACATGGTGTAAGAACCACCATTTTTGCCATCGTAATTGCTTGGCGTCCAATTCTGGAATTCTGGAAAGGTAACTGGAGAGTTCGGAATTGAGTTACATGGAGGAAATCCGTTATCTACCGCAACCGCATATACAAATGGTTTGAAGGTAGAGCCAGCTTGGCGTTTTGCATTTATGTTAACGTGGTCGTATTGTGAAAAATCAATGTTAATTCCACCAACCCAAGATTTTACATGTCCGCTACTAGGTTCCATGGCCATAAAGCCAGTTTGCAAAAACTTTTTACTGTATTTAATGGAATCCATTGGTGTGCAAACGGTATCAATTGGGCCATTCCAAGAGAAAAGCGTAATATCTGTTTTGGTGTTGAAGTTTTTGGTAATTTCTTCGTCAGAAAACCCTTCATTTTTTAGGGTGGTGTACCTAGAACTACGTTTTTTACCAGATTCTAAAATACTTACTTCTTTGCCCCAAGGGTCTC
>DAIRTB010000584.1:0-1310 GCA_036804105.1 Bacteroidota bacterium
TAGTTCCTGCATCGGCTGGGGTAATGGCCAAGGCCAACTGAACCGGAATTACGCCAGCACTATCTTTTATGGAAATGGTGGTTTCTAAAACGCCTTGCTCGAAATGGCCAACCAAATTGGGCTGTAAAATGGCCAGTGAACTGGTGGAAACCGAATCAATCTTGAAATCGTAATCTAACTTTTCGCCATTTCCATTAGCTACGAATACTATGTTATTCAAGCCGAAATCTGCATAAGAAATTAAAGGCGCAAGCAGTGAAAAATCGATCAGCTCATCAGCTGAATTTAGGTGGAGATCTATGGTTATGTCTGCAAAATCGGATAGATCGGGCAATAATACCTCTGTTAGAATGGGCGACTGTGTTACTTTTCCTTCCAAATCTATTCTGCCCGAAACCTTATCCAAACTGTCTATCTGCACATCTGAAACGAAGTAGCCCGATAAATTCTGGAGTGCCAGTTTCTGAACATCTTCTACATTTAGATCTGAAGAGAATTTAATATCTACAAAATCGGCTAAGAGTGCACCACTCGTGGTAGAGTCGCTTGTGGCATATTGAGCATCTAAGACTTTTAAGCGGTAAATCCCTCCAACGCCAGCAAACTGGGTGTTGTTCAGTTTAAAATCTGCTTGCATCTCAGATGAGCCATTCATCTCGAACATAACTTGTCCATCTGTGGTAAGCGCCCAATCGAAATCTGCAAGGTTTAGTTTGGTAAGATTTACGGCGTCTACATCTATTGCTGCGTTAAGCGAAATACTGCTGTTGTTTGCAAAAACAATGTCTCCATTGGTTTTTAAACGGAGCAAAGAATCGAGGCTAATTAAAGAAAAATTGCCGACGCCATTTGCAAGTTTGGCATCGAAAGAAATATCCTCGTAAACGTAATTATTGTAATCTAAAGAATTAATGTTGAGTTTGGCATTCATGGTTGCCGATTTCGGATCGAATCCATTTCCATTTGCCACCAAATTAAAAGAGGTTTTACCAAATTCTGGCATGTTCATTACGGTTCCAGTCATTAGGTTTCTGGCTTGCATATTTACCCTAAAAACCTCCTGCTCGGTAAGGGCATAATCAACTTTTACATTACCTAAGTTCGAAGTCATTTTCAGATCTCCTTTGTGTGCGCTCATGGTTCCAGAAGCAGTGCCTTTCAGTTGTAAGAGCACAGGCATATCCATTCCTTCTGGCCTGTATGCATTTCCAATAAGTTTGAAAACCTCCTGCGAATTTGCACTAAACTGCTCAACATCAGCCATATAAACCAATTTAGGTGTGTTGAGCATGTTGCTTAAGGTGAAGCGA
>DAIRTB010000585.1:0-1292 GCA_036804105.1 Bacteroidota bacterium
GAGTATGATGAAGTTGCTGAAGATTTCTGGGAGGTAGGGATATGACAATTCTTTTTGCTTAGAAAAGCCTTATAAAAATAAAGCCTGAAAGTATCATTCTTTCAGGCTTTATTTATTTGTTTAAGCAACTATCTCTCCACAACCAAATCCACACTTGTTTCGAGTGCCACATTGTCATCGGTTATTCCATTAAATGTGAATTTGTAAACCCCGTTTTCCATTTGTGCCTTATTGAAAAATGTATCTGAAAAATAAAATTCTACATATCCATAAGCATAAAGATAGAATCAACCAATCTCCAATCCTGTTCTTTTTACTAAGTCTATAAGTGGAGAACCCTTATTGCCATCAAACCTAACTTTCCCAACAAGGTAGGGCTCAATTTTAGAGCTCACTTTTCTAGTTAAGCTCCAAACTTTCCCAGCTAAAGCATCATCTTCGGTTTCTGAAACAATCAGAATGTCTATATCACTATCTTGGGTTGCAGTATTTGTAAGATGACTTCCATATAAAAAGGCTTTGTTAATCTGAATGCCCTCAGATCTCAAAAGATAAATGTATCTTTTTAATAGCTCTATAATTTCTGCTTTAGCCATTGTAAAAGTGATTTTGTTTTTTCGTAGTACTCATTTACTATAAGCTCTGAAAGCTAACTCAAAGTTAATATCAACTTGTTTCAAATTTTCCTTCCTAGTCGATTAATGCCGCAAATTAAAAACTATTTTTACGCTTATAAATAACCTTTATGAATCAATCCTTCAGACCTATTATTTTAAGCTTCCTTATTTTTTTATTTGCCAACCTTGTTTTTGCTCAAACCGAAAATAATGAGTTGATGGTTGATCCCAATTCCACGGAAATGGATCCTGAAGAAAGGAAAGAGCAAATGGAGGCTTATGGGGTTTTCAAATCTGGCTGGGCAATGGTTCGGCAAAACCAGCTAAACGGATTTAAGAATAGAAAAGGTAAAATTGTGGTACCGATTATTTACACCCACATCCACCATTTCGGAACCCACAAGAAAAAGTGGGCAATGGTTGGCAGAAATGGCAAATTCGGTTTCATCAACACCAAAGGAAAAGAAATTGTACCCTGCAAGTACGATGCCATTGAGCAGTTCGGAGAAATTAAATCGAACTGGGCAGTAGTAGTTAACAATGGCCTCTTTGGGGTGATTGATAATAAAGGCAATGAAATTCTTCCACCAATCTACAAGCAACTTAAGTTCTTCGGTGCCGACGAAAAACGGCTTATCCAGGTAATTAGTGCCGCAGGAGAAAAACTGTATTTCG
>DAIRTB010000586.1:0-1288 GCA_036804105.1 Bacteroidota bacterium
ATGCTGATGCTGTTTATCATGCCATGCTAGAAATTTATGAAGATAAAAACCTCGCTAAAACCTACGCAAGGCAGTTAAGATCAGAAATTGTAGAAAAATATAGCCGAGAGAAAATTTGGCACTTAATTTTGCAGCAATATCAGCAGCTCATGGCAGCAAGAAAATAAATTAATCATGAGCCGCAATTAAGAAATTCTATGTTACAAATTATTCAAAACCTAAAATCTGGCGATACTATTTTAGAAGAAGTTCCAGCTCCTCAAGTACGTAAAGGCGCATTGCTAATTCGCACAACGCATACCCTTGTTTCTTTAGGAACTGAACGAATGTTGGTAGAATTTGGCAAAGCAAATCTACTAGACAAAGCCAGACAACAACCCGATAAAGTAAAGCAAGTACTCGATAAAATAAGGACCGAAGGCTTAATGCCAACCCTTGAGGCGGTTTTCAATAAACTGGGTCAGCCATTACCGCTTGGCTATTGCAACGCAGGCGTTGTAGAAGCAATTGGCGATGGTGTTAGCGGATACAGCATTGGCGACAGGGTAGTTTCGAACGGACCACATGCAGAGTACGTTTGCATTCCACAAAACTTGTGTGCCAAAATTCCAGAGGGCGTTTCTAATGAAGAGGCATCATTCACCGTAATTGCCAGTATCGGTTTGCAAGGCATTCGTTTGGTTAATCCAACTTTGGGTGAAACCATTGTAGTAGTTGGTTTAGGTTTGATCGGCTTACTAACCGCTCAGTTGTTGAAAGCAAATGGCTGTAAGGTAATCGGTACAGACATCGACCCCAAAAAACTTGCTTTGGCCAGCAGCTGGGGAATCACGGCCATTAACGCTTCCGAAGGCGATGTGGTAAAAGCAGTTGAATCAGCTACAAATGGAATTGGTGCAGACGGAGTAGTAATTACAGCTAGTGCAAAAACCGACGAAATTATTTCTCAAGCGGCAAGAATGAGCCGTAAAAGAGGTAGAATTGTATTGGTTGGCGTAATCGGCTTAAACCTGAGCAGAGCAGAATTTTTCGAAAAAGAATTGACCTTCCAAGTAAGTTGCAGCTATGGCCCTGGCCGTTACGACGAAAATTACGAGCAACGTGGACAAGATTATCCGCTTCCTTTTGTTCGTTGGACAGAGCAACGCAATTTCGATGCAATCCTTCAGGCCATGCAAACTGGCACTTTGAAGGTTAAAGAATTAATTACACAGAAAGTTAACCTAGAAAATTACAATCAGGTTTACGGAAATATAAGTGGCGGTGGCGCAATTGCCAGTATTATAGA
>DAIRTB010000587.1:0-1272 GCA_036804105.1 Bacteroidota bacterium
TGGTAAATGTTTTTTCTATTGGAAGTATCAATGCCAATTTAGCTAATTTACCCATTAGCAACTTTTCAAGTAGAGGGCCTTCAGCCTGTGGCGGAACAGGGTCTTTAAATATTAAGCCAGAAGTAGTTGCACCAGGCGAGAATGTGAGAAGTTCCGTTAAAGTAGGATATGCCAATTTTTCTGGAACCTCCATGGCTTCGCCCCATGTTTCCAGTGCCATTTTGTTGCTGAAAGAAGCATTTCCTTATTTAAGTGGAGAAGATTTGATGTTGGCACTTTACCATTCTGCAATAGACATGGGCGATCCAGGCGAAGACAACACCTTTGGAAAAGGACGGATTAACTGCGAAAATGCCTATAACTACTTAATTGGCTTAAACCATAATCCTGTGCCGCCAATAAATAATAGCTACAGCGCACAGGTAAAAAGTATGACGGATATTGGTGCAAACTGTTCGGAAACAGCAATTTACAGAACCGTTGTGGTGAATAATGGAACACAGACCCTTACCAATTTGAATCTAAGTTATACTGCTGGAACACAAACCCAAACCGTTAACTTCCCAACATTAGTACCAAACGATAGCATTGTACATTTAAGCAACGGATTTCAGTTACAGAATGGCTTTAACGAGGTAAGTGTAAAAGTTACGCACGATTCTATGCATAGAGAATTCTTTATAGCAGATAACCATAAAACCAGCAGAAAAGATCATAGAGGAACTTTTTTAATGCCATTTTCTGAAGGATTCGAAGCCAATCAAACTGTTGGAAATAAATGGTTGATAGAAAATCCAGACCAAGGCTTAACTTGGGAAAGAGTAGAGAAAAGCCATTTTTCCAATTCAAGTTTTGCTGCATCTGTAAATTGTAGAAATTATGCAGGAAATGGCCAATTAGATGCCTTAGTGAGCCCTAGATTTAAAGATTTTATTGTAGGTCCAAATCAAAGAATTGAATTCGATTTGGCATATCGCTCAGCCTTTTCTTTCCGTTCAGACTCCCTTTTTGTTCAGGTAAAAGGAAGTTGCAATGGAACATGGCAAACCGTTTGGCAGAATGGTGGGGCAGGCATGTACACCTTCACAGGTTCTCAAGCAATAGATTCGAGCAGTTATCAGCACATAGTTATTCCATTGGGAGCTTTGTCAAATGATACCATTCAAGTTAGATTCTTAGTTAGAAATGGAAATGGTGGAGAGATCATAATCGATAATGTTGTGGTAAAAAATGGTTTAGTAAATGTTAGTGAGCAAAACTTACTAAAGTTTG
>DAIRTB010000588.1:0-1268 GCA_036804105.1 Bacteroidota bacterium
AAACTTTTTCATCGACTCTTCCTCCATTTTCTTATCACCAATAATGTCAATTCGCTTGAAGCCTTGCAATTTTCCCTTGTAATTTTTGGTGGTGTTGGCCAACGATTTCATTCTAGATGCATACACAATCTTCATGGAATCACTAGTTTCGCCAATTTCTTTCATTTTGTCTATCATCCAATCGTACTGTTTTACGATGATGGGCATTTGTACATCTCTATTGTACTCTAAATAATGGCTTGGCTGATGGCGGAACGTTCTTCCTGGATAGCCGAGAATGAAAACAAAATCCTCCTCTTCTACCCCATTCGGATTGACTCTCAAATAATTTTTTGGTTCGAAGGGGATATTTTTTTCGTTGTAATCTGCCGGACTTCCATCTGGCGCAACATAGGCACGTGCGAAAGAGAAATCTCCATTGTGTCTTGGCCAAACCCAGTTGTCTGTTTCGCCACCAAATTCGCCAATATTTCTAGGCGGAACATAAACTAGGCGGATGTCTTTTATTTCCTGATAACGGAAAAGCGTGTAGGACTTACCTTGAAACATTTCAGAAATCTCGATTAGCAAATTCGGATTGGCTGCTTTCTCTCTTTTTTCGATTTCCTGCATGTTACTGCGAATAAGCGCAACTTTTTTAAGTGGATCAGTTTCTTCGGCAGTTCCTTTTAAAACCTCCTTACTCACATCTAAGTAGCTTTTGGTAATTCTTACCACCAATCCTTTTGCAGGAATTTCCTGATTCAGTTCTCTAGCGAAAAAGCCGTTGGTTATATAATCTTTCTCAACTGTACTTGCCGCTGCCACTGCACCAAAAGCGCAATGGTGATTGGTAATGATTAATCCTTGTGGTGAAACAAACGACCCAGTACAACCGCCAATTCTAACCAAAGCATCGGTTAAACTTACGCCATTTGGGTTAAAGATTTCGTTGGCAGAAAGTAGAAACCCAAGCTTTTGCAGGTTTAGTCGTTGCAATTCGCTCATCGGGTACATGCCCTCATCGGGCGGTGAAGCTAATAATTGGAAACTGCTCCAGAGGCAAACGAATGCATATAAAACAAGTTTTTTCATACGGAAATAAGATTGTGTTTGTGTAATGATAACAAAGTTAATCGGATTCTCTAGAAATCTAGTTTCAATATAGCTTCTTAAGGCATTAGTTGAAATTGATAGCCAATTGATACAAGATTCTTGCACCCACATTGGCATTCCAATCCCCATTTTGTTCGGGCGAAACTTCGTTTAAATCGAAGCCAATTAAGTTT
>DAIRTB010000589.1:0-1242 GCA_036804105.1 Bacteroidota bacterium
AATGATTAGAAATGGCTTGAATACTCAGGATTTAATTAACCTTGAGCGACTTTCAGATGATAATGTTTTAAAGCACTTACCTGGAGGAAAACGTTACCTCAATAAGAATAATAGAGCTGATGTGGTGGTTTATTTAGAAACGTGGGCAAATTTACTTGCGGCCGATTTACAAAAATATACTGAGTTAGAAACTGTGGTAATTTCATAACAATTCTGCAAATGCAAAAACTCTGTCCATTGCCAGAGTTTATACACAATTTTTATTAATGCGATACTAAATGTTCTTAAACTTAATCATGTTTACCTCAGCTTGAGTTAAGTATCTCCAAGTGCCACGAGGTAAATCTTTTTTGGTTAAACCAGCGTAATAAACTCTGTCTAATCGCTCAACATTGTAACCCAAGTTTTCGAAAATTCTTCTTACAATTCTGTTTTTTCCAGAGTGTAGTTCAACACCCATTTCTTTCGGATCGTCTGGATTTGAATAAGCAATATTGTCTACAGTAATTTTACCGTCTTCCAATTCTACACCCTCCGCAATTTGTTTAAAGTCATCCGTAGAGATTTTCTTATCTAAGCTTACTTTATAAATTTTGCGGATTTCGTTACTTGGATGTGTAAGGCGAAGTGCCAAATCACCATCATTCGTAAACAAAAGCAAACCTGTAGTATTTCTGTCTAATCTACCAACTGGGTAAACCCTTTCCTTTGCAGCATCGCCAATTAAATTCATTACCGTTCTACGATCTTCTGGATCTTCTGTTGTGGTAATGAAGTCTTTAGGCTTATTAAGCAAAATATAAACTGGGCGCTCTCTTGCAAGTTCTTTGCCTTTGTAAAGCACCACATCGCCTTCGTTAACTCGAGTTCCTAAGATTGAAACCGCTTCGCCATTAACCGTAATCTCTCCACTTTCAATTAATTCATCGGCTTTTCTACGTGAACAAATTCCTGCATTTGAAATGTACCGATTTAAGCGAATTGGCCAAGTATCTGGCTCAGGAGCATTTAGCTTTGCAGCTGGCTTAATTGTAAGTTCATCTTTTGGTGCTCTACCTTTAAAGGACTTTGCGTCTTTACCATATGCTGGTTTATTGTCTCTATTATATCTGCTTTCACCTTCAGTTCTTGGTTTGTAACCTTCAGTTCTTGGTTTGTAACCTTCACCATCACCTCTTGGTTTGTAGCCTTCAGTTCTTGGTTTGTAACCTTCACCATCACCTCTTGGTTTGTAGCCTTCAG
>DAIRTB010000590.1:0-1207 GCA_036804105.1 Bacteroidota bacterium
CCGCCATTGGATAACGCACATTTCTAACCGTAGTTGGAATTGCCTCCAAATCGAAAATGGGATACTTCTCAACCATGGTTTCGTCCATGCGGTAGTAGGCCAATTTGCTTCCGTCTTTACTCCAAAAAAGTCCGTTGGTTATGCCGAATTCACTTCTGTGAACGGTGGTGCCGTTTACAATTCCATCGGTAGCATCGTTGGTAACTTGGGTTTCGGTTTTACCATCGAATACAAATACATTGTTCTCACGGAGGAATGCGATTTTAGCATAATCTTCCGTATAGACTTCTTCCTCCATATCTTTCGGAAGAGCGTATTTTATTGAAATAGATTTAGTTAATCTATTGTATTCCAATAACTTTCCAGCATAATTGAACGCAGCATTTCCATTGGGCAACCAAATTAATGCGGGCAAACGCTTGGCAGTATCTAGGTCGAGACCTTTAACTAAATCGTTGAAAGTATTAAGCGAAAGAATGGTATCAACCTGATTGGTTGCAGCTTTTGTAAGAATAAAATATTGCTTGCCATTGGCAGATAGAAACTGACTGTAGGCATCTTCTTTGCTGTGCCATTGAAGCTGGGAAATGCTTTCTAAGGCTAGGGTACTTCTCAAACCCATTACGGCTTCAGTAATGGTAAAATCCTTTTTCTGTGCAATTGTAGGATTGATAGCGCAGAAGATGAACAGCGCTAGAAAGTAATTCTTAATCATTTGTGTTGATTGATGTAGAGACAAAGTTAATTTTTTAATCCAATCTTTCTTTTGGCTAAAGCCAAAAAAATTGCAAACACCCTTGTACTCCAGCTAAAGCAGGAGGCAATTGAAATATGCTACTACGGCTAAGGGTTTTCAACCGAGTTTTCAACCGAATTTAATCCTTATAAACAACCAAATTCCTTATATCAATAGAAATGGGTTTTATCCCATTTTATGCTATTTTTGAATTATGAAATCAAGGATAATTTCGTTAATGGTTTTCAGCTTCTTTATTGGCCAACAATTTGCAAATGCACAGATTGATACAACAGCTCAATTTGCGAAGATTAAAGAACATCGTGAAAAAGAGAACACTGAATTTAAAACGCCAGGAGAATCGCCCTTAAAAGAGCAAGATTTGAAATCTTTTGTAGAATTACCTTTTTTTGCTCCTAACATGGCTTTTTGCTTTGAAGCAACTTTTACTCGAACAAGCAACGAAAACCC
>DAIRTB010000591.1:0-272 GCA_036804105.1 Bacteroidota bacterium
ATTCCATGCGCATTATTGCGGATATTTTTGCTTACACTGCTAAAAATATGCCCAAATTCAACTCCATATCCATAAGCGGTTACCACATGCAAGAAGCAGGTGCCACGGCAGATATTGAGTTGGCCTACACTTTGGCTGATGGTTTGGAGTACCTCCGAACTGGTTTAGCAGCAGGACTAAGTGTTGATACTTTTGCTCCAAGACTGAGTTTCTTCTGGGCAATCGGCATGAATCACTTCATGGAAATTGCTAAAATGCGTGCTGCTAGGATG
>DAIRTB010000591.1:293-1188 GCA_036804105.1 Bacteroidota bacterium
CTCAGAACCCATTGCCAAACATCGGGTTGGAGCTTAACTGCGCAAGATCCTTTTAACAATGTGGGCAGAACCTGCATTGAAGCCATGGCAGCGGTGCTCGGACATACCCAATCTTTACACACCAATGCATTAGACGAAGCCATTGCCTTGCCAACTGACTTTTCTGCGAGAATTGCCAGAAACACACAGCTTTATCTACAGGAAGAAACGGCCATAACTAAGGTGGTTGATCCTTGGGGCGGCTCGTATTATGTAGAGAAATTGACCAAAGAGTTGGTTGAAAAAGCTTGGGCATTAATTGAAGAAGTTGAAAGCTTGGGCGGTATGTCTAAAGCCATTGAAACAGGTTTGCCCAAGATGCGGATTGAAGAAGCCGCAGCAAGAAAACAAGCAAGAATAGATTCTGGAAAAGATGTTATAGTTGGGGTAAACCGTTATCAAGTAACCGAAACCTCAGATTTCGACATTCTCGACATCGACAACAATGCAGTGAGGAAATCGCAGATTGAAAGATTGCAAAAAATTAAAGCTATAAGAAATCAAACTGAGGTAGATGCCGCATTAGAAGCGCTCAATCAGGCGGCTCAAACTGGAACTGGCAACCTATTAGAACTAGCGGTTGAAGCTGCAAAAGTTCGTGCTACCTTAGGGGAAATTTCTGATGCTCTAGAAAAAACATTTGGAAGATATCAGGCGGTAATTAGATCAATATCAGGAGTTTATGCAGCAGAAATAAAACAAGATCCCATGTATCAACACGCACTAGCTTTAACCAAAAAATTTGCTGATGTCTATGGCAGAAGACCACGTATTATGGTGGCCAAAATGGGGCAAGATGGTCACGATAGAGGTGCAAAAGTAATTGCTAGCAGCTTTGCCGATTTAGGTTTCGATG
>DAIRTB010000592.1:0-1141 GCA_036804105.1 Bacteroidota bacterium
TGTTGCCAACCGGTTCACAAATCTATGAAATAAACATTCAGGAGCTTCAGCAAGGCATGTATTTATTGCATTGGAATGTGAAAGGAAATGTGCTTCATCAGAAAATAGTGAAGTTTTAGAAACCTTATTTCAAGATGAACCGACTGGGTAGAAACGCTCAGTCGGTTTTTTTACGAGCGATTTCGGCTATAAAAGTCTAATTTTGCAGCATGAAATTGGTATCCTACTTACAAGACGATAACGCTCAATTGGGCCTTTGGTTAGATGGAAAAATCTACGATTTAAACGCAATCAACTCGAATATTCCAGACAATATGTCGGAATTTCTATTGGAAGGCGATGCAAGCATGGAATTAGCTAGAGCTGTTGAAGCAGGCTTAATTTCGGGCAAAATTACTTCTACTCCTTTGGATATTGCATCGGAAGATTTACTGGCTCCAGTTCCGTTTCCAACCAGTTGCAGAGATGGTTATGCGTTTAGACAACATGTGGAAACTGCTCGTAGAAACAGAGGTGTTCCCATGATACCAGAGTTCGATCAATACCCAATTTTTTACTTCACCAATCACAATGCGGTGCAAGGTCCTGGAGCTGTTTACTGCATGCCAGACCATTTCGATAAGCTAGATTTTGAGCTAGAAGCTGCAGTAGTTATTGGAAAGCAAGGTCGCAACATCAAAGCTGAAGATGCCGATAATTACATTGCTGGCTATTTGATTATGAACGATATGAGTGCCAGAACCCTCCAAATGGAAGAGATGGCTTTAAATCTTGGTCCTGCGAAGGGGAAGGATTTTTCTACCGTTATCGGCCCTTGGTTGGTTACTCCAGATGAATTAGAGCCTTTCAAAGTTCCAACCAAAAACGGACATACTGGCAACCAATATCATTTAAAAATGACCTGCAAAGTAAATGGAATCCAGGTTTCTGAGGGAAATATGGCCGATATGGATTGGACTTTCGCAGAAATTATTGAACGTTGTGCTTACGGAGTTGAATTGCTTCCGGGCGATGTAATCGGTTCTGGAACCGTTGGCACAGGATGTTTCTTAGAGTTGAACGGTACAGGCAAATTGAACGATCCAGATAATTTTGTTCCGCAGTGGCTTAAAGCTGGCGATGTGGTAGAAATGGAAATTAC
>DAIRTB010000593.1:0-1110 GCA_036804105.1 Bacteroidota bacterium
CTTCTGGAAAGGAGGTAAACCTAATTTCGCCGTTATTTAAATCAACAATCTTCTTCACGATGGGTAGACCTAAACCCATACCAGAAGACTTGGTAGTAAAATTAGGTACGAAGATTTTAGAAGCCGTCTCCTCATCGAAACCACCACCATTATCCTTAATTGAGATTTGAGCGATGTTGTTTTCAGCACTCAATACAATGTTAATCTCCGCATTTTCGCTGTGATCTTTTGCTTGAATGCCGTTCTTAACGATGTTAGATAGTGCTCGTAAAATCTGATTTCTATCGGCCCAAATAAAGGTTTTATCCTCAAGTTGATTGTCTAAAATTATGGTGGCACTTTCCTGGTAGAGATCCACAATTTCAGAACAAATCTCGTTTATATCTACGCTAGTTGGCTCGCCGATAGGCATTTGTGCGAACTCAGAAAACTCAGTTGCAATGTTATTAAGCTGATCAATCTGCTGCAAAATGGTGCTTGGAACTCGCTCCATCATATCTCCAAATCGAGGAGAATTTTCTAACCAAGCCCTGCTTAAATGTTGAACAGAAAGTTTGATTGGGGTTAGCGGATTCCGAATCTCATGCGCTACCTGACGTGCCATTTGTCGCCAAGCTTTTTCCTTTTCTGATTCAGCAAGCAAGTTGGCGTTTTGCTCCAATTGCAAAAGCATGTTTTTATACGATTTAAGAATCTCTCCAATTTCGTCGCTACGTTTCCATTCTGGAACCGCTTTTGCGCCATGCTTGCCTGTGTTGGCAATTATATTTGAAAGCACACCCAACGGCTTGGTAATCTTGCCTGATAAATAGGCAGTTAGCACTACAAAAATCAACAGAAAGAAAAAATAAATACTCAAAAGCGTTTCTATAAATGCAGTAATATTGTCTTTAAGCAATTCTTCTGAAGTGAAGAAAGGAATGTTCAAAGCAGCAATTACATCGCCAGAACCATTTTTTACTGAGGCATATGCCGAAAGGTAATTAAGTGAACCGATAGATTCGTTTCCATTGTAATAAATTGCGCCTCCTCTCAAAATCTTTTCTGCCACCTCGTAAGGCATTAAATTACTCATAAACCCGTCTGAACTGATGTTCTTTTGTGTGGTAA
>DAIRTB010000594.1:0-1103 GCA_036804105.1 Bacteroidota bacterium
GTTAAGGAAAAAAATCAGCAGCCGATTCAAGAGTTTTTCAATGCTACGTTTAAAGAATTCGATCCAGATTACGATTATCGTTGGTCTTCTTTCCTTCAAATAGACGAGGAAAACACCGTTTGGTCGGGCGGGTACAAAGGTTTAGTAAAAGTTGAAAACTATAAGCGCTTCAATTACAACTTTTATCCTAATGGCATGTATGTTTTTGTGATGAATCTTTATAGAGCAAGCCCAGATTCTTTTTGGGTGGCTACTTTGCAAAAAGGGTTAGTTTTTTTCAATCCAAAGACTGGGAAATATAACAACTACGATACTGTAAACAGTAAGATTGGCAGCAATGCTGTACTTAAAATTGTTTCAAAAGCGAGCAATCAACTTTGGGTTTGCACAGACCAGAATTTACACATTTTCCATATCGACAAGCAAAAATTCGAACCATTTCCGCTGATCTATCAAGGTGGAAAACTTGCAGATCTAACAAATTTCGAGCTGGATAATCAGGGGAATATTTACGTTTCGAATTCCCAAGGAACATATTACAAAACGAAAAGCAACCAAGATTTTGAGGTAATAACTTCGGAAAACAACCCCATTGTACCAGCCTTTCAAAATTGTATTCTGGCAGATAAAAATGCGAGCATCTGGATTTACAGCACTTTTGGCTTGTATAATTTCAATCCACAGACAAAAGCATTGAATCACTTCACCCAAAAAGATGGCTTGTACAACGCCAATTCGGATCCTGCAAGATTATTCGAGTTCGAAGGCGATTTTTATGTAGGCTACCGAATGGCCTACACTAGGTTCAATCCGCTTTTGGTAAATCAAGATTCGAGTAAGCCAAAACCCCTTATTACAGGTTTGCGATTACTAAACAATCCAGTTCAGATTCCTTTTAAGGATTTCGAAACCAGGCCGTATGCCATCAGCTATAAAAACAAAGTAATTGAAATAACCTTCACCGCCATAAATTATACCCATGCCGAGAAAACCAAATTTTTCTATAAACTGGAGGGTTTCGATAAAGATTGGCGAGCAGTTTCACATAAGCGATTTGCAACTTACACAAATTTACCCGGCGGAAAATACACTTTTAAAGTAAA
>DAIRTB010000595.1:0-1096 GCA_036804105.1 Bacteroidota bacterium
ACTCAAAGCTCTTTTTACTATCGCTAGTTTAAAGGTTACTGATTAGTTACACAAATTTATTATGAGAAATCAATTTTTCAACATGGCCATGATTGCTGTTACAGCATTAGCCTTAACATTCTCTTCATGTAAGAAAGACGATCCAGATCCAGTAACTCCACCAGCAGAGGTAAATATTCCAGATGCAAAATTAAGGGCGTTTATCAAAACTACTCTCGGTCTTGGTGAAAACGATGTAATCAACATTGAAAATATTAAAGGTTTAGACACTTTAGATATTGCAGGTGAAGATGATTTAACTGGAAACTTAAGTGAAATTGCCGATTTAACAGGCTTGGAAGCAGCAACTGAACTAGTTTATGTTCGTTTCGGTGGAACTCAAGTTACAAATCTTGCTCCGATAGGTGGCTTGAAAAAGGTTCAATATTTAAGATTGAACAACACTCAAGTTTCAGACCTAACTCCAATTTCTGGTTACACCACATTAACGTACTTCAATGCAAACACCGTAACTACCTTAACTAATATTGCTCCTTTAAGCCAAAATACAGGTTTACAAGAAATGATTTTAAGAGATGTACCAATGGGTAATGCTGGATTAGCTGTAATCCGTAACTTCACTTCATTGTATCGTTTAAATGCTCGTTCAACTGGTATTACTAACATTCAGCCGTTAGCTGATATGATGGGCGATGGTGCTTTATTAGATACAACTCCGGGAGCTGCTGCAGCTGGTGGTGCAACTTTAGACCTAAGAGGAAATTCAGTTGATTGTAGCGTTATTGGCGCTTATACTAGCCAAATTACTAATCTTGAAGGTTGCTAGTTAAATAGCCTATTAAATAAAAATGCCGCCATTTTTGGGGGCATTTTTTTTGGTCGATTTCTTGTAGGTCTTCAAAACGCTTCTTTGTATATCATTACTTGATAAAATTTTTCAAAACCATTTGATTTCTCTTATCTTGGATTTTGTTTCTAAGTATATGATAAAGCAGCTTTTTTTATTATTATTTCTTTTTCTTTTAGCAAGTTTTGCTTCTGCACAAGTTCAATTTAGAATTGTGGGAATGCCGGCAAATACGCCAGCGAACGATAC
>DAIRTB010000596.1:0-1092 GCA_036804105.1 Bacteroidota bacterium
GCCTTCGCTTGCAGCGATGCTTAATACAAGCGGCGAGTAAAATCTATTGGCATCAGCAGCTGGTCTTGGAGTATTTACTACTGCATCTACCAAAGCTGGCGCAGGAGCTGCGGTTTGTGTAGCAACAGAAGATTCTGCTACTGGCGCTGGCGCAGACGGAGCAACGGTTGCACCGGCACTAACCTCAGTTTCTATAACAGCAAGTATGCCACCTACAGGAACTACTGCGTCTTTTTCGAACTTGATTTCAACTAAGATACCTGCCACTGGCGATGGAACTTCGGAATCTACTTTATCGGTGGCTATTTCTAGAACGGGTTCGTCTAAAGCTACTGAATCGCCTGGTTTTTTCAACCAGTTTAAGATGGTAGCCTCTGTAATACTTTCACCCATTTTAGGTAATAACAAATCTATCTTAGCCATTTTTCTTGTTTTATTTTGGATTTCGCAGTGCAAAAATACAATAAAGGATTAAGGTCTTTACTTTTCGGCCAACATTTTCCACAATAAGTATAGGGCATGCATGGCGGCTCGCTCAATATTCAAAGAACGCTCGTTGCCGAAATTGAATGTTTTAGCGATGGTTTCCTGTGGTCCAGAAACGGCAATGCAAACAGTACCAACAGGCTTTTCAGGAGTGCCTCCTAGTGGGCCAGCAATTCCTGAAACTGCAATTCCGTAGGCAACTTTCAGATTACTTTTCAAGCCAGCAACCATTTCTAACACTACTTGCTCACTTACCGCACCAAATTTTTCTATTGTTTCGGGTGATGTCTGTAACTGCGTAGCCTTCATTTGGTTGCTATAACTCACAATTCCACCTTCAAAATATTGGGAGCTTCCCGATTCTGAGGTGATGAGATGGGCAATGAATCCACCTGTGCAGCTTTCTGCGGTGGCCATCATCGCACC
This sequence comes from Bacteroidota bacterium, assembly GCA_036804105.1. Classification (GTDB taxonomy): domain Bacteria; phylum Bacteroidota; class Bacteroidia; order UBA7662; family DAIRTB01; genus DAIRTB01. The sequence goes on from DAIRTB010000596.1 coordinate 913, forward strand.
TTTGGCAATCAACAACTTTCCAATTTCGGTGGTAATACTTGCATCATTCCAACCATAATGATGCGCCTTTACTCTTTCTGCAATTTTGTTTGCATGATGTAATACCTGCTTTTGGAGCGAAACTGCATCATCCCCAAAACCAGATAAACGCAAACGTACAATTCCAGGTCTTGGTAAATA
>DAIRTB010000597.1:0-1053 GCA_036804105.1 Bacteroidota bacterium
TTATTAATGATGCATTTTTGTGCTTATGGAAAATCAGGTAGAATCTTTCAATAATTATCGCTCAAAAATGAACGAGCGTATTTTGGCGACAAAAAATAAAACAATCCAGAAAATATTTAATGCCGATGCTACAGCGTATAAAGATGGAGGTTTAGATGCCAAAACCAAAGAGCTGCTCGGATTGGTGGCCTCCATGGTTTTAAGATGCGATGATTGTATAAAATACCATCTGCAAGAATGCTTTCACCTAAACACAAACGATGACGAACTTGCTGAAGTACTTGGAATTGCTAACCTAGTTGGTGGCACAATTGTAATTCCGCATACTCGTAGAGCGTTAGAGTTTTGGGATGAGCTGAAGCTGAATGTAAAAAGGTAGTTTCTTTATAGATTTTCGAATAAAGAGCGTTTACCAGTATTTTCGTTTGTAAACGATACTCGAGATCTCATCTCTATTATTGCAAAGATTATTTGAACTTATAGACATAAAAAAATCCTCCAGTTAAATTAAAAACTGGAGGATTTCTAGTAATTCAATGAATCTTTCTACTTAATTACCTGAAAACGCATGGTCTGCTCTCCAGCGTCGGTATTAATCTGTAAGAAATAAACACCATCGCTAAAGGTGCTTAGGTCTAATGTTTGTTTAGTGCCTGCGTTTTGTCCTTTTAGTGCATGTTTCATAACACTTTGGCCCAAGGCGTTGTAAACAATTAAACTGCCTTTGTAAACATTTTTAAATTCTACAAAAAGTTGATTTCCAGCTGGATTTGGATAGATTCTGCTAATTAAATCTGCACCACCAATGTTTTCAACGTTAACTGTAGAACTTACACTTGTACAGAGAGTATCGTTGCTATTGTTTAGATCTCCAACCACACCATTTACAAAAGCACAGATGTTGTAATTGCCACCTTGGGTGGGTTGCCAGTTTGGCGAGAAAGTAAAGGTAACGCTATCTCCAGGGTTTATATTTGGTGCATACGTACTGGTTTGAGCGGTTACGCCATTAATTGTGTAGCCAATGTTAAAGCCTCCAACTGCTAGGTTACC
>DAIRTB010000598.1:0-1039 GCA_036804105.1 Bacteroidota bacterium
AAAAGGGGCAAATGAGTTTGTGGTGCTCGTCCAATAATAACCATCATCACCAGCATCGAAAATCGACAACGACTCACTTCTACCTCTATATCCATTTTGCACCCATTTTAAAGGAGAATTAAATGCCCCAGTTGCATTTTGAGTAGACCAACTTAATCTTTCAGTATTCATTTCTACTCGTGTTGGCAGTCTAAAACCTGCCGGACAAGGATTGTTTGTAGCACTAACACCAGTCCACAATGTATTATTTTCGGTATTGAGCCAGGTTTCATTAGGATTAAAAAAAACATCAGCAACAATAAATTTACCATCCCACGCATTTCCTTGATTGGCAAGAGGCGTATTTGTAATAAAACGAGTAGAGGATGCATTTGAAATGCCGCTTCCTGGTACACGAGCGACGCATTCATGCCCATCAGCAGCTCTACCCCACTGAAAAAGATTACCTTTAGCAGCAACATCAGTTGAGCTAGTGGCTTTTGCCAAAGCACCCAAGTTTCTATCCATCCATATTTTTCCAGTTGTAGGATTAAGAACCTCAACTACAAGAGTTGGTAAACCAGCATTACAACTATTTGGCACTACAATTGGAGACTGGCAAATGTTATTCCAAACTGTGCCATCAAAAAACTCTAAACACTTATCTGTGGTATTGTAAATGGTTAAGCCTTCTGAAGGATTAAGAATTAAAAGTCTATCCGATAAACTTATTCTTGGGGGCAAAAAGCCTTTTGTCTTACTAAACACATCAAGAACCGCATCTGGATTTGGTTCTATTGTGCCCATACCAACTAAACCATTACCGGTAGAAACTGCATTGTTTGTAATTGGAGTGAGTTCCTTAGTTTGAAGATTAATCCAATGGGTACCATTGGAGACTTCCAAAGCTCTAGTGTCTGTATTATAAATTAACAAACCAGCTTCGGGAGAAGGTATGGCATTGCGTTGCGAAAAATTTAACCTTGGTGGCAAAAAGCCTTTGTGGGTAGCGGTTACATCTAAAATAGAAGACGCATCTGGCGTTAGGGTGCCAATGCCT
>DAIRTB010000599.1:0-1010 GCA_036804105.1 Bacteroidota bacterium
ATGAAACTGCTATAATCGGTAAAATCTGGAATCATTACCACAAAATGCCCACATTCGCTGTGCGATTTAAAAGGTAATTGCATGTCTTTGTGGTAATCTGCATCTATTTCGTCGGCAGCGGCGTAATGAATTAATAAGAATTGCCAAATGGTAATGCTTTGGTTTTCTGCCTTATGCTCTTGAAAATGTGTTATTAAAGAATGAAATTTGAAAAATTGCCCCAACTCCGAACTGGTGGTTAGGTAGGCAAAAAGTAGCAATATGGCGAGCAGCTTTTTCAACAAAACAAAGTTACGATAATTGTATCAACTCGTTTAGTTTCCAGCAATTTAGATTCATTTTCAACAAGCTGTATTAGCTCAACTCCATGCTTTCAACTTTCTTCAATGAAAGTGCATTTATGCAAAAGCGTAACTCTGACGGCGCAGGCCCATCTGGAAAAACATGGCCTAAATGAGCTTCGCAATTATTGCAGGTAGTTTCTACTCTGATCATCCCATGCGATTTATCAACCGTGTAAGCAACCGCATTACTTCTGATGGGTTGTGTAAACGATGGCCATCCAGAGCCGCTTTCAAATTTCTCGTTTCCATCGAAAAGAAGGTTACCACAACATGCGCAAGCATAGATGCCGGGCTCGAAAATACTGCACATCTGAGAGCTAAAAGGTCTTTCTGTTCCCTTTAATCGAGTGATTCTGAAAACCTCGTCGCTCAATTGGGCTTTCCATTCGGTATCCGTTTTTAAGATTACCTTATCTGGAGTTTCGTTACCTGTTTGTGCTTTTTTTAGTATATCTGGCCACTTGATCATGAGGTGTTGTGCTTTTTATTGTTAGTAACAAATAGTAGGTGGCATAGTTCAGGGGAAGTTAGTGTAAAACCTCCCGAAAGGTGCTGTAAATAACGGCTTGTGCTAATATTCAGAAACTTTCGGGAAGTGAAGCAAGCACCCCACTTCCCGTATTCTAGGTTATCGAAACTTCCAAATTTTATTTTAATTTAGGCTAC